>NZ_CP049868.1:6300000-6376638 GCF_011303555.1 Pedobacter sp. HDW13
GCACTTTCGCTGGGGCTCATATTTTATTTTGTAGAAATACTGGCGCACTTTAATACTGCTCAAAAAGTAATTGCGGTAGGTTTAACTACCTTATGGATGATTTTCTGTTCAACCATATTACGAAAAGCAGTAATGAAACGGGAAAAAGAAAGAATTGCATTGCTGATCGAAAAATTTGAGCGCATCAGCGGACAGATTTCTACTCCCGAGTAATTTTAGGCACGGTTTTTTCGTTGTAAAATTCAACACACAAAATTGTTCTGGTTTGGTTAGCAGGAAAGCAACAAGACCAATACACTGTTGATACTAAATTTACAACATTGAAAAAACTTATTTTACCGATATTATTCTTCCTGGCGCTGCCCTTTTCTTTTGCTTTTAAGCAAGATTTTACCCAACCGGTGCAATTGGATTGGGAAACCTATTTTAAAGGGAAGGCCGATGAGCGCTCGCCTTTTTTTGCTTTAACAGCCATGACCTGGGAATACAGTTACAGCAGCACAGTGTACCGCAACCGTGTTGTAATTAAGCTTAAAAACGAAGTTAGAGTTGATAAAACGCGTTCGTGGGTAAAGTGGGATAAAATCAAAGATCCGGAAATCAGGGCCAGTTTATTACACCACGAACAAGGCCATGTTAATATTCAGTACATTCTGCTTTCTGAAGCCGAAAGAGTGCTCAAGAACCGCAATTATTCGGTTAGCAACTATAAAGCACAAATATCAGAGCTGGCCAACCAAATTAGCGAGTATTTCGATACCATGCAACGCAATTACGACGAAGAAACTGAACATGGCAGCAACCATAAAATGCAGGCTCGCTGGGACGATATTATCCAGGATAAAATGGAGGAATCGAGAACTGCTACGCTGGCCTTACAAAAATAATTTAGGGATAAATATAATTGAGCCAACTGCTACTGCTAAAAATGCGGCGACCAAAACCGCAGCAGCTGCCAAATCTTTTACTACCTTAATTTTAGGATGAATAGATGGTGAAACCACATCGGCCAGTTTTTCGATCGCCGAATTTAAAATCTCGGCTACAATAACCGCTGAGATAACGCCTAAAATGGAAATCCACTCTAATGGCGAAAGCTTGAGGTAAAAAGAAAGACCAATGGCAATAATTGCTGCAAAAAGATGAACCCTCCCATTATGATCGTGGATAAAAAACAGTTTTAAGCCATGAAAGGCATATTTAAAGCTTTTAATTCGATTGATAATTGAGAATTTCTGATTGTCCATTGTTTTAAATTTATGCTAATCGCAATAAAGATAGTCGTCATCTCAATCCGATAGCTATCGGATGAAGCGCAGCGGAATGCCTGCCCGTACAAGTGGGGAGAGATCTAAATCAAAAAGACTCTCTTCGAGATAGATTTCTCGACTTCGTTTCACTTCGCTCGAAATGACGGCTACTGGGATGGGTTTGCTTCGTACCTCGCAATGACGAAGCCTCTCCTTCTACCCGGCCTAAATCGTCATTCCCGCGAAAGCGGGAATCTTAATGTGCTAACACACTAAATTATTACGATTCCCTGTCAAGCTGGTAATGACGAATATCTATAATAAATCTCTACTTCTTGGCCTTGGTATTTTCTTCTTCCGGATTTACTTCACTGGTCGAAAAACTATTTCCACTTAACTTATACTGGTAGGTTTTAGTAACTGTTTTACTGCTATCGCCTGCATCTTTTGCCGGAAATGTGCGAAAAAGATCGCCATTTTTGATAAAAAACTTATCGTTGCCGGTATAACCTTTCTTTTGGTTTGCACTCAAAGAAGGGAAACTGATTTTGTTAAAATCGCCACCTGCGTACTCAAAAACATTCAGGTCGGAAACATTCTTTTTGCTCAACAATTGAATGTATAACTCTGGGTTTCCGTCGTTATCGAGATCCATATTCCAGGCGTCGGTAATTATACCTTTACGATCTACTGCCGCTGAACGGTAATTATTGCGAATAGAATCGGACATTAAAATCTGGTAACCACCAATAGAATCGACTCCCTTACCCCAGCTTACAATTTCGAAGTTTAATCCGGGTTTTACTTCAATATCTTTATAAAAAGGAAAAGGATTTTTAGTTGCTTTAGCTGGGGCTGCGACAACTTCTTTTTGTTTCTCTTCGGTGCATGCGAAACAAAACAGCATCCCTGTTATGCACAAGAGATGCTGTAATGTATATTTCTGTAGTTTCATTTTAATTCGGGACATTTTTGGTTGTCCCAAATTAAGGATTTTAGCCTATCAAAGCAATTATTTTTTATTTCTTAGCATCGGCTTTAACATCAGGTGCACCATTATTTAAAACCGTTTCAGTAGTTACACTTCTTCTACCGCTTGGCGCAACAACAATGGTTTTCAAAACTCTTTTCTCACCTTGTGGAACAGTAATTTTAACCGGTCCGGTGTATAAAAAAGCATTTTCTGAAGGGCGGGATAAATCAATCGAATAATAGATTTTACCTCCCTTAACCGGTACTTTTAAATCGATGGTAAATTCGCTACCGGTTAAAGTTTTATCGCTTTGACCAATTGGCGTTGGCACCCAATAGTTAACGTTCATTTTATCTAAACGAGCCAAATGTGCAGGTAAACGTTCTTCGCTAAAGTTTTTCAGATCTTTACGTTCAACCGGCGACCAGGCAATTTCTGATAAAGCCAATATGCGTGGGAAAGCATGATTTTCAGCTTTTTCAGGGGTTTTAATATATTCAGTCCACATATTTGCCTGTACACCTTTAATATACTTTCTCTGATCGGCTGTTAATACTTTCGGAACCGGATCGTACTCATATATTTTCTGATAAGGGGCAAAACCACCAATGGTAACGGGCTCATCAGGAGAATTAGATTGTTTGTGATCGATATACAAGCCCATCGAACCTGGCGTCATAATTACATCGTGATTTTGTTGTGCTGCAGCAATACCACCATCTTCGCCTCTCCAGCTCATTACAGTAGCATTTGGCGCTAAACCGCCTTCTAAAATCTCATCCCAACCAATAATAGAACGACCTTTGCCATTTACATGTTTTTCTATGGTCTGGATAAAATAACTTTGCAACTCGTGCTCGTCTTTTAAGCCTTTTTCTTTCATTAAAGCCTGGCAAAAAGGTGATTCTTTCCAATATGTTTTTGGTGCTTCATCGCCACCAATATGGATGTATTTTGAAGGAAAAATGGCAATCACCTCATCCAATATATTGTTCAGGAAAGTAAAGGTGTTTTCTGAGGGAACAAAAATATCATCAAAAACACCCCAGGTTTGTTGTACTTGTTTACCTTTTTGGCTACCTGCCCATGGAGTTTTATCACTGATAAAAGTATCACGATCTGGGAAACAGCTTAACTCTGGATAAGAAGCAATTGCAGCTGAAGCATGACCAGGCAATTCAATTTCAGGAATTACAGTGATGTATTTAGCAGCGGCATATTTAACAATCTGCTTAGCCTCTTCCTGAGTATAAAAACCTTTAACTGGTGTAAGGTAATTTCCGTTACCCGGATAATGTCCGATTACACTACCGTTACGTGATGAACCAATCTCTGTTAATTTTGGATATTTTTTAATTTCCAGTCTCCAGCCCTGATCATCGGTTAAATGCCAGTGAAAGGTATTGATTTTGTAAAAAGCCAGCTGATCGATATACTTTTTAACAAAAGAAACCGGAAAAAAATGACGGCTCACATCCAACATTGCTCCACGATAAGAAAAACGCGGATAATCTTTAACCGATACTATTGGTAAAGCGATTTTATCACCGTTTTTTTCAGGCATCATCTGCATCAGCGATTCAACGGCATAAAATAAACCGGCGCCCTTACCCACCAATGTAACTTGTTTAGCTGAAATATTAATATTATAACCTTCGTTAGGCAACTTATCGGCACCTGCCGAAGTTAATACAATAGCTTTTTGACCAGCAGTAGCTGTTTTTACCTCTCTTAAAGCAAAGCCTCCCCTGCCTACAATAAATGCGTTTAAAAGATCGCCCATCTTTGCTCCATCTGCATCAGTATGCACCAGTACAGTTGTTTTGTCTAATAGAAAGGTTCCGGCATTTTTGGTAATGGATACCGGAGCAGGAATAATGCCCAAATTGGAATCGCTCTGAGCAAACGCACTTGTGCCCATTAAGACTCCAATAAAAACCGATAATGTTTTGTTCATTTGTGTTTTAGTTTAAGGTTAAATTTTTGTTTTAGCACACCAAGATAAAGATTGTAGCAAGATTCTTAATCCCACATTCTTGTTACAATAGAAATCAAACGTTTGATTTTACTGTACTGACCGAATAAATTTTAAGTGGTAAAAATCCAATACACCTGCTTTATAAAAGATTAAGGCATAAAAAAAGAGAAACCACTATTGATTTCTCTTTTAAAATACGTTTAAGAATGCTTATGCTTCTACCGGATGCTCTTTTGCAGCCAGGTACCTTTCGGCATCGAGTGCAGCCATACAACCAGAACCCGCAGCGGTTACTGCTTGTCTATAATACATATCCTGTACATCGCCACAAGCAAATACACCTTCTATATTGGTTAAAGTAGAACCTGGTTTGGTAGTTAAATAACCAGTCTCATCCATATCCAACTGACCTTTAAAAATATCGGTATTAGGTTTATGACCAATAGCTACGAAGAAACCTTCAACAGCGATATCAGATTCTATACCTGTTTTATTGTTGATCACTTTTACTGCTGTTACATTTTTACCGTTACCTAAAATTTCCTGCGTTTCGGTATTGTAATGTACCACAATATTCGGTGTAGCCAACACACGGCTAACCATAGCTTTAGAAGCCCTGAATTCATCACGGCGAACCAATAAATGTACTGTTTTACAAAGTTTGGCTAAATAAGTAGCTTCCTCGGCAGCAGTATCACCAGCACCTACAATGGCTACATCCTGACCTTTGAAGAAGAAACCATCACATACGGCACAGGCAGAAACACCAAAGCCATTGTATTGTTGTTCGCTTGGTAAACCCAACCACTTTGCTGTGGCACCGGTTGCAATAATTACGGTATCGGCAGTAATGGTTTTAATTTCATCAACCACTACTTTATGTGGTGTTGAAGAAAAATCAACTGAGCTTACATAACCAAAACGGATATCTGTTCCAAAACGTTCGGCTTGTTTGCGGAAATCTTCCATCATTTCCGGCCCCATAATTCCTTGTGGGTAGCCCGGGAAGTTTTCTACATCAGTAGTTTGGGTAAGTTGTCCACCGGCTTGCATACCAGTGTACATAATTGGTTTTAAATCTGCTCTGGCGGCATAAATTGCAGCGGTATAACCAGCGGGACCAGAACCTATAATTAAACACTGAACGTGTTCGTTTTCTTGTGACATTATATGATGTATTTGAAATTCATTAATTGTAGCGCAAATCTAGTGCTTTAAATAATTGTTAACAAGCGCACATTGTCAACATAGTTTACTTATTAACAGTGAAACGCCGAGCGGAAAGCGCTTAGCGTTTGGCAAAAGGCCGTTAAATTCAGTTGATAGATAAAAACGCTAAGTCTGTATCACTCCCACATTAAACTTTTTGGTTATTGGCGATTGATTCGCAGCTTCAATCCCTCTCGAAATTACTTTCCTGGTTTCGAGCGGATCGATAATCCCATCTACCCAAAGCCTCGAGGCGGCATAATATGGTGTAGTTTGGCTATCGTATTTATCGGTAATTTCTTTTAACAATTCGGCTTCTTTTTCGGGTGTAATAACCTCACCTTTGGCCTTCAAAGATGCTTCCTGAATCTGCAACAGCGTTTTAGCCGCCTGAGAGCCGCCCATAACGGCAATTTTTGCAGTAGGCCAGGCATAAATTAACCTCGGATCGTAAGCTTTACCGCACATGGCGTAGTTACCCGCGCCGTAAGAGTTACCTAAAACAATGGTAAATTTTGGCACAACAGAATTGGCTACAGCATTAACCATTTTGGCACCATCTTTTATAATACCACCATGCTCTGAACGACTTCCAACCATAAAACCGGTAACATCTTGCAGAAAAACCAAAGGGATTTTTTTCTGGTTACAATTCATGATAAAGCGGCTTGCCTTATCGGCGCTATCAGAATAAATTACCCCGCCGAACTGCATCTCTCCTTTTTTAGATTTTACTACTTTACGCTGATTGGCAACAATGCCAACAGCCCAACCATCGATGCGGCCTAAACCACACACAATGCTTTGTCCGTAGCCTTTTTTATATTCTTCAAATTCAGAACCATCAACCAGACGGTTAATGATATCCATTATTTCGTAAGGTTTATCTCTGTTCTCAGGCAGGATACCGTAAAGTTCCTCTTCTTTTTCTTTCGGTTTAACGGGTGCAATGCGATCGAAACCTGCATTTTCAGGTGCCCCTAACATGCTCATGATGTTGCGGATAGAATCTAAACAGGCCTCATCATTAGGATGCTTATAATCGGTAACGCCCGAAATTTCGCAATGTGTAGTCGCTCCGCCCAGTGTTTCATTATCTACATCTTCGCCGATGGCCGATTTAACCAGATAGGAACCTGCCAGAAATACTGAACCTGTTTTATCTACTATCATGGCTTCATCGCTCATAATCGGCAAGTAAGCTCCGCCAGCAACACAAGCGCCCATAATGGCCGAAATCTGTACAATTCCCTCTCCCGACATGATCGCATTATTGCGGAACATCCTGCCGAAGTGTTCTTTATCGGGAAAAATCTCATCCTGCATGGGCAGATAAACGCCTGCACTATCTACCAGGTAAATTACAGGTAAACGGTTTTCCATAGCAATTTCCTGAGCACGTAGGTTCTTCTTGGCCGTCATCGGGAACCAGGCCCCTGCCTTTACGGTAGCATCGTTAGCCACAATCATACATTGCCGGCCACTTACATAGCCTATACCACAAACTACCCCCGCTGCCGGACAACCGCCTTGTTCTTTATACATTCCATCGGCAGTAAAGGCACCGACTTCTAAAAAATCAGAGCCTTTATCTATCAAATAGGCAATGCGCTCGCGGGCCAGTAACTTGCCCTTTTCTTTCTGTTTAGCCGCATTTTTTTCGCCACCGCCCAGGTATATTTTTTTGAGTCTGGTTTTCAGTTCGTACACCAACTGTTTATTTACATCCTCATTTTTATTGAATTCGATATTCATGGAGGCAATTTAAATTTAATTTTATAAAAACAGTATTGACCAAAACGGTTTCTGGTACAAAGCGTTTTTTTTACCACAGAGCAAACAAGAGAAATCACGGCGAACACAGAGTCTAAATGCGTAATTTAGGATTGGATTATCGTTTATGACTTCCTCTGTGGTTAATTATCCATTTAAAATGATATTTTTGGTTAAACCAAACAAATGGAACTAACCATCAATATCCCTGCATTACTTTTTCCGGCCATTAGTTTAATTATGCTGGCTTATACCAATCGGTTTCTGGCCCTTGCCAGCCTAGTAAGAAGTTTAAAATCTAAATATGAGGATGGTGATAAAAACGTAGCGCTGCACAAACAGATCGAAAACCTGCGTTACAGGCTAAGATTAATCAAAAACATGCAGGCTTTTGGTGTGCTCAGTTTTGCCTCCTGTTTGTTTTGTATGTTTTTTATTTATTTAACCTGGAATACTGCAGCTGAAATACTCTTTGCGCTAAGCCTTATCTTTTTTATGATTTCGTTAATCATTTCACTGATCGAAATCCAGATCAGCACCAAGGCTCTTGAGCTTGAACTGAGCAGCTTAGAGGCGCTGGATGATCCATCACTTGTTAGCAGATTAAAGAAGAAGTTTGATAAAGATTAATTTTGGTAAACCACACCATTAATGATTACCTTTTTCCAGTTGCCCGGATAACCTTTACCTTTGATGTATTTTATTGAATGAGGGTGCCCTTTTAAATTGGGATGATAAACAGCATCGAACGAAAAAGTCATCTCTGTATCGCTTTTTTGGATAACTGTAACTTGATTATCATTGTAGTCCTTATCCCCTGTGGTGAAAAATTTATCGCCCACATTGGCTTTAAAATCAGCTCTCACAAAGATTTTCAATGGAGCATCAGGATAGCTCTCAACCAGCCGGTTCTGCTCATCAATCCTCAGGTAATAAACTGAGAAAGCATCGCCACCGATCAAAGAAAAAAACTTGTAGAAAAGTTTGTTGTTTATCCTAACCGAGTCTTTAATTTCGGTGTAATTTTCACCATTTAAATACCACAGGTTACCAATTTGCATTGGCAAAAATGAATCGTTTGTAGCTGGCTCTACTTTATTTTTTTTACAAGCGCCAAATAAAATTAAAGCGAACAGCAACACAATAAGGCTTGCGTTTTGGTAAGTTTTTTTCATGAGAAGAGTTTATTTCTTACTAAAACGCAAGCCTGGATTAAAACGCTACAATAGCTAAGCGATTAGTTTATAAAGTGATACAAGAAAACAACCTCTCCATTAAAAGCAGGCTTTTTCTGGTCTTCAATTTCCATTTCGATACCCATGTTTACCTTAGTTACGCCACGCAGGTTGATGATTGAAGCCAGTTTAGCTTTTAACCTTACTTTACTGTTTACGGTAACCGCCTGCGCAAACCTCAAATTTTCAATTCCATAGTTAATCTCCATTTTCAGGTTTTGGATATCAACAATCTCTTTCCATAAAAAAGGAATTAACGATAGGGTTAAATAACCGTGTGCAATAGTTGCTTTAAATGGCCCTTCATTCTGTGCCCGCTCTTCATCAACATGTATCCACTGATGATCTAAAGTAGCATCAGCAAATTTGTTAATCTGCTCTTGCGTAATGGTATGCCATGAAGAAACGCCTAATTCCTTACCAAGGTATTGTTCAAATTCTGCGTGTGAAGTAATAATTTGCATTGTTTTAGTTTTAGTTCCTTTTAATAAGGTATTTCTTAATAATTTGTTTTTCTGTCAGCTAAAGATTGAGACTTTTGGTTAATGGTCTATAGTTAATGGCTAATGGCCTGATCGTCAATCCGACTATGTACTATAAACTACCAACCTTATCTCCTTCTAACTCAAATTCCTATCTCTGAACCAAACCTCATCGGGTATAGCCGAAAAATGATCCATTTTATCAATTAAAATACTGGCATCGGCTTCGTTAAAAACCAGATCGCGGTTGGCCGATTTCAGGAATTTACGCTGCACCATGATTTCCATCTGTGCAAATAACGGATCGTAAAAACCATCAACGTTTAACACCCCAATTGGTTTGTTGTGCAGGCCTAGTTGAAGCCAGGTAAGCACTTCAAAAAACTCCTCAAGGGTACCAAAACCTCCCGGCAGGATAACAAAACCGTCACTTAAATCAGCCATTTTTTGTTTCCGCTGGTGCATATTTTCCGTTACGATCATTTCGGTTACACCAGTATGCCCCACCTCTTTATCCATTAAAAATTGTGGAATTACACCAATAACCTGCCCACCGGCTTCGAGCACATCGTTAGCCAACAGCCCCATTACACCAACGCTGCCACCACCATAAATTAATTTGATTTCTTGTTTTACAAGTGTTTCTGCCAATTGTTTAATTGCAGTGCGTAATTGTAAATCGCCATTAAAGTTCGAACCACAATATACACAAACCGCTTTAAGCTTATTCATTTACTTTAAAATTTATCGAAGTTAAGGTTTTATATGGGCGCTCTAAACTTTAATTCTTCACAAAATCCAACGAGGAAGTGCCATCCCGTCCTAAAACAATGATATATAAAAAGCTTCGCTTTGCAAAATAATATGTAGCATTAAAAATGCATAGAAACAAAAAAAGCGCCGGATAAACCGACGCCTTTTAACCAAATATAAGAGAGAAAAGATTCTAATTAGAAAGCATAGCGTATAGTAGCTCCGTAAGTTCTCGGATCGCCAAGTACGCCTGCATATAAGCCTGAGTTGCCTGCTGCAGCTTGTAACTGCTCATAGTAATTTCTATTGCCAATGTTTCTGCTCCAAACAAACAACGAAAACTTATCTGATTTAAAGCCTAATCTGGCATTAAACAAACCATAGCCTTTAACAACCAACACACTTGATGGTGTTGGGTTTGAAGAATAATCTGAACGGTAACTGGCATCAGCAGCAACAAAGAATCTGCCCACTTTGGTCGCTAAAGTACCCGGTAAGCTAAACTCTGAACCACCTGAAATGTTCCATTTAGAAATACCTGGTAATCTACCGCCTGATGCATCTTTAAAGGCCACTTGCGTTGCTGTACCATTAATGATTTCAGTATGACCAGTTTCTTCTAACGGTAGTGGTGCATTCGTAAAAGTTACATATTTACCATCCAAATAAGCCACTGCTGCATTAAGGGTTAAAAATCTTTCCAACTGATAAGTACCATCAATTTCCAATCCTTTTACATTTACTTTTTCAGCATTAGCCAGGTATCCCCTGTTAACACCTAACTGTGGCGACTGTACGTTGGTTTGATAATCTTTAATATCAGTATCAAAAGCAGTTACATTTAATAACGCGCCCCTAACTGGTCTGGTTTTTAAACCTAATTCGTAATGCTGAACATATTCTGGTTTAACCACAGCAACCGATAAATCAGCAGCACCGGTTGAAGTTGTTGGCAATCCACCTACGTTAACACCTACAGGTTTATAAGCGGTAGAGAAAGTACCGTATATATTCAAATTAACATTTGGACGATAAGAAACTGTTAAGTTACCCGATAAATTATTATTATCTACGTTGGTTGTAAATTGTTGATTGCTGTATACTGCAGCTTTAAGTGCTAGTAAAGCGGCATCGTTGGTTTGTAAACCGCCATAAGTTACCCTGTCGTAGTTCACATCCTTTTTATCGTAGGTATATCTCAATCCAGGTAATACGTGGAAGTGGGTTAAAAACTCCCAGTCAACCTGTGCAAAAATTGCTGCACTTAACGATTTGATGGTTGAATTGGTTTTGATACCAAAACCATCTAACAAGCCTGGGGTCGAATATAAAGCCTGACTACCTGTATTGCTGGTTTGAACAAAGCGCCACTGATCTTTACCGACCTCTTCGGTTTGTGCAAGTCCTTTTAAATTTTGCGCCAATGCAAATACACCAATTACACCGCTTAATTTATCGGTAATGTTACCTGCATATCTTACTTCCTGCGAATATTGATCGTGGCGTGAGTTACCTTGCGATTTAGTTAATGCAGCTAACTCAGAGAAGTCCCTGTCGTTTGTTGGATCCCAGTTCCAGAATCTCCAAGCTGTGGTAGAAGTCAGCGTTCCGTTACCAATTTTATAATCTACGTTTAAAGATATACCTCCAATTGATTGATTGTGTCTCCATGGAGTATTTGTGTTGATCTCTCTCGAAAAAGGATCGATTTTGGGCTGCTGATAACCTAAATCAGACACAATTTTAGCGTATTGACGGTAAGCGCTTCGCTCGGTAGTGGTAACGCCTGCAATTACCAATGGATAACCTGCAGGGTGCTGAACACTTACATCGCCACTTAATAATATCTTTAATTTATCAGACGGTGTATAGTATAACTGACTTTTGAAACCCAGGTTGTTTTGTCCGCTATATTTGCGTTCTTCTCTGGTATTCCAGATGGTACCATCACGCTGCGTACCTGAGATTGATATTTTTGCGGCAAGGTTTTTTGCTAAACCACCAGATACTGATGTTTTTGCCTGAAGGAAATTATAGTTACCTACACTCAGTTCTACTTTGGCACTAGGTGTTTGGGTTGGTTTGGTAGTGGTAATGTTAAATGCACCAGCAGTGGTATTTTTACCGAACAAAGTACCCTGCGGACCACGAATTACTTCTATTTGCTCGATATCAAGAAAATCGGTAGAGGTAGCGGCCGGACGTGCGTGATAAACTCCGTCTACATAAAAACCTACTCCCGGATCGATACCATCATTGGTTAAACCAAATGTTGAGCCTAATCCGCGGATATTAAGTGTAGTGTTCCTGGCATTTGAAGCATATAACTGTACTGATGGAACCAATTCTTTTAAACGGTTAACGTTAAAAGCGCCGGCATTTTCTGCTGCCTGACCGCCAATTACAGTAATCGGAATTGGCACATCCTGTAATACTTCTGAACGTCTTCTCGATGTTACCACAATCTCATCTAACAATGCACTTTCAACAAGTACCAATTCAATAGGCGTATCCTGTAGTTTTATAATTTGAAAATCCTGCGGTTTATACCCTACCGAGCTTACCTGAATGTAAAAAGGAAGTTCTTGTTTTGTATCGATGCTGAATGCACCATTTTCATCGGCTATAACAGATACATTTGTACCTCTTATTTTTACAGTTGCACGTGGCACTTTAGTACCATTAGCTCCTTTTATGATCCCCGTTATGGGGTTTTGAGCAAAAATGGCTCCTGCTAAAAGTATTAAGAAAAAGATTATGGGTAAGCTTTTTTTCATGATTGGTTATTCGTATTTGATTTAAATATTGTTGATTAGTTTTGCGTTCGGTGATATTTCGTATGTGTTCCGGGATGGCAACAACAGTAAGAGCAGATTTTTTGATTGGTTTTCATAATTATTATATTAAATCTATAGATTTAGTCGACAAATATATTAAAAAAATATAACTGCCAAATTTTATTTTGCATTTTTTATATTTTTAAACCTTACAGATTCAAAAATCTACAAGGTTAACCACAAAAAAACGGGGCTATCGTAACCGATGCCCCGTTTAAATTCAATATATAAATTAGCCTACCTGGTATAATTAGGTGCTTCTTTGGTAATGGTAATATCGTGCGGGTGACTCTCGCGCATGCCCGCAGCGGTAATCTGCACAAATTGTGCTTCTTGTAATGCTTCGATATTGGCTGCTCCACAATAGCCCATACTTGCACGTAAACCACCGATGTATTGATACATTACTTCTGCCAATGTACCTTTAAACGGCACACGGCCTACAATACCTTCAGGAACGAGTTTTTTAATATCATCTTCTACATCCTGGAAATAACGGTCTTTCGATCCTTGCTCCATTGCTTCGATTGATCCCATTCCACGGTACGATTTAAATTTACGTCCTTCGTAAATAATGGTTTCACCTGGTGATTCTTCTACTCCTGCAAATAACGAACCTGCCATTACAGTACTTGCGCCAGATGCAATAGCTTTTGCTATATCACCGGTATGTTTAATACCGCCATCCGCAATAACGGGCACACCAGTACCTTTAAGGGCTTTGGCACACTCGTAAACAGCGTATAATTGTGGTACACCAACACCAGCAATAATCCTGGTGGTGCAAATAGAACCAGGGCCAATACCAACTTTAACTGCATCAGCTCCGGCATCAGCTAAAAATTTTGCAGCTGCACCTGTAGCAATATTACCTACAATAACCTGCAATTCAGGATATTTGGCTTTAACTTCTTTTAATTTATCTACTACACCTTTGGTATGACCGTGGGCAGTATCGATGGTAATTACATCAACACCTGCATGTACCAATGCATCCACACGTTGCAAAGTATCGGCAGTTACTCCAACAGCAGCACCAACACGTAAACGTCCGCGTTCATCCTTACAAGCTGCCGGGTAATTTTTAACTTTTGAAATATCTTTAAAGGTAATTAAGCCGCTTAAATAACCATCTTTGCTTACTACCGGAAGTTTTTCGATTTTATGGTTCTGAAGAATTTCTTCTGCTTGAACCAGTGTTGTACCTTCAGGGGCAGTAATCAGGTTTTCTTTGGTCATTACTTCAGAAACCGGTCTTTTCATGTCTTTTTGAAAACGCAGATCTCTGTTGGTAATGATACCTACTAATTTATTATCGCTACTCACTACCGGAATGCCGCCAATTTTATGTTCTTTCATAATTTTGAAAGCATCGGCAACCACTGCTGATTCTAATAAAGTAACCGGATCCTGGATCATACCACTTTCAGAGCGTTTTACTTTGCGAACTTCACTGGCTTGTCTTTCAATCGTCATGTTTTTATGTAACATGCCTATTCCTCCATTTTGCGCAATAGCAATGGCAAGCTCAGCTTCTGTTACAGTATCCATTGCGGCAGAAATCAACGGAACATTGAGTTTAATTTTTTTCGTTAAAAAAGTGGATGTATTTACTTCACGTGGCAGAATTTCGGAATATGCAGGTACCAAAAGTACATCATCATACGTCAAACCTGTGGCAATAAATTTTGTGGAATCGAGTTGCATAGCAAATAAATTAGGATTTATTATTTGCCAGGCAAAGATAAGGAAAAACCAGGAAAATAAAAATGTAAATGCGAATTTAGTCAAATATTAAGCTTTGTTGACAATTGGGATTTCAGAATTATAAAGACAACATGATTGTTTATAATCGCTCACAAATCATGAATAACAAAAAATATCCACCCGAAAAATATGCGGAATACATAGAGTTTTATAAAAAATTTATCAGGCTGATAAGCAAAAAGCTATTTTAGCAAAAACTTTATAATTAGACTATGATTACTGAAAACCAATATTTTGATGGTAACGTTAAATCTTTAGGATACGAAATAACCGAAGGTAAATCAACTGTAGGTGTCATCAATCCTGGCGAATATACCTTTGGCACTGCGCAGAAAGAAATTATGCACGTTATTGAAGGCCAGCTAGAGGCGCTTTTACCAGATGCTACCGAATGGCTAACCATTACCGCTGGCAACAGCTTTGAAGTACCTGCCAATGCTTCTTTTAAAGTAAAGGCAACTGTTCAAACAGCTTATCTTTGCCAGTACAGGTAAACAAAAAAAGAAGTCAGGTTTTTATCCTTCGTAATAGATACTGAAACAATTCAGCACGACGAATGAAGAAAAACCTGACTTCTTAGCTTAAATGCTTCGCTTTACTTCTTCCCGATTACCACTTCGGTAAAACTTTCGGTAGTGAAGTATTTATTGGCCAAAGCCAGCAACTCTTCGGCTGTAATGGTTTTTACAGTTTCAATGTATCTTGAATAATAATCGTAATCCAGGCCTGAGAAGTAAATGTTTTTAAACTTATCGGCGTGCGAGAAAACATTTTCTAAACTGCCAAGCATCGAGCCAAGCATATAATTGCGCACTAAATTAAGTTCTTCTTCCCCTATTAGTGTCGTTTTCAATAAATCGATCTCTTTATAAATTTCTGTTAATGCTGCTCCGCAAACATCAGCACCAACTTCTGTCGATATAAAAAGATAACCGGCTTGCTGCAACGACGATATGCCCGAACCAATGCCGTAAGTATAGCCCTTATCTTCACGGATATTGGCCATCAAACGCGATCCGAAGTAACCACCCAAAACTGTATTTAAGATCTGGAGTCCTGGAAAATCTTTATGCTTGCGGTTTATAGCCAGCTGACCAATCCTAATGGCCGATTGTAAAGCTTCAGGCTTCTCTTTATACACGAATTGTTTTTCGGTAGGATTAAAGCTAAATGTGTTTTTCACCACCTCACTTTTTTCCCAATTGTAACCAAAACTACTATCTAAAAGGTTAAAACCTGTTGTATCAAATTTTCCTGACACCACAATGGTACAATTATTTGGCGCGTAGGCTGCTTTAAAGTAGGTTAAAAGATCCACGCGTTTTAGTTCATCGTAATGTTGTGCTTTAATATCCACCCGTAAGCGGTCTCACCAAACAAAGCATGCGCAAATTCTTTCCGCGAAACGATATCGTTCTTTTTAAGGTTAACCTGAAGTTTTTGCTTCTGATTCTGAATATAAATATCCAATTCATTTTGCGGAAACTGGCTTTCTGTTAAAACATCCTTTACAATTGGCAATACCGAATGTAAATGTTTATTCAGCGTATACAACGAAACCGATGAATGATCTTGCGTATATTCGGTTTGGAAAAATGCACCGTAAAAATCAATTTTTTCGGCTATTTCTTTGGCCGATAGCTTGTTGGTTCCGTTATTTATTAAGGTATTTACAGCGATAGCCTGTAAGGGTTTTTCACGTTTCCAGTTAACGTTTTCAAAAATAAATTCAATCCGTACCAAATCCTGCTCACCCGAATAAATAGTAAAAACAGGTACACCATTGGCTAATAACCTTTTTTCAGGCTGGATAAAATTTATAGCAGATACCTGCTTAAAATCAGGCGCTTGTTGTCTGTTAAGCATGTTCTTCAGTTAAATAATATAAGGTTGATGATGATTTTTTGCCAAAGGTTTCGTTGGCAATCCTTTTAATGTCGGCTGATTGAACCTTTAAAAATTCGGCTGTTTCCATATTCAGTAAGGCTGCATCGCCCAACAATTCGTAATAAGCCAGATTCATCGCTTTATCAAGCAAGCTCATTTCCGAAAATACGAGGATAGATTCTACTTTGTTTTTCACTTTAGTAAGCTCGGTATCTAAAACTAGTTCGGTTTTTAATTTATCCAGTTCAGTCCATATGGCTTTTTCGGCTGTTTCTATGGCTACGCCTTCTACCAGTTTACCTTCAATAATAAACAAACCCGGATCTAAACTGCTCGAAATATAAGCGTTAATATCGCTAAAAAGCTGTTGTTCTTTAAGCAGGCTATTGTATAAACGCGACGATTGTCCGCGTGATAAAACGTCGGAAAGTAAATCGAAAGCATAATAATCATTATTCAATCTGCCAGGCATTTTAAAAGCCATATAAATGGCATTTAAGGGAACATTTGCTTTAATGGTTTCTTGCCTGGCTTCTGTTTGTGGTTCTTCCTGAACCAAATTCCTGTGGTATTTCTCTCCGGCCGGTATAGGCTCAAACCATTTCTCCGCCAGTTTTTTCACATCTTCGGTTTTCACATTTCCACCTACAACCAAAATAGCGTTCTGTGGGGTATAATGTTTCTTAAAAAATGCTTTCACATCATCCATAGTAGCATTTTCTATATGCGAAAGTTCTTTACCAATGGTTGCCCAGCGATACGAGTGCTTTTTATACGCCAGCGGACGTAGTTTTAACCAAACATCGCCATAAGGCTGGTTCAGGTAACGCTGCTTAAATTCTTCGCTTACTACATTGCGCTGCGTATCCAGGCTTTTTTCAGAAAAGGCAAGGCTCAACATCCTGTCGCTTTCCAACCAAAATGCTGTTTCGATATTTTCGGCTGGCAGCGTAATGTAATAGTTGGTAATATCGTTGCTGGTAAAGGCGTTATTTTCGCCCCCAACACGTTGCAAAGGTTCATCGTAGTTGGGGATATTGATTGATCCACCGAACATTAAATGCTCAAACAAATGCGCAAAACCGGTTTTATCAGGGTCCTCATCACGTGCGCCCACATCATATAAAATATTCAAAACTGCCATCGGAGTAGTTGCATCTTCGTGCACCAAAACTTTTAACCCGTTAGCTAGTGTAAAACGATTAAAATCTACCATTACCTAATTTTAGAGTGGTAAAGATAATTTAATAATTCATTTAGCAGAATGTGATTAATAAAGAGAATACAATTAAAAGATATTTTGGTCTCTGGCAATTCTATTTTTACTATTTTAGCAACAGATAATCAAGTAAACATGGGCGAGGAAACAGCAAAAAATTCATTCGGAATTTTAAACAGTTTAAAAAAATTAATTTTCGAAGACAGTGATGCACCTGGTTCCACGCAGGATCAGCAACCTGCCAGCATCAGCACAAAAACACCCGAACCTGTAACTAACCAACCACAGGTTAATCTAAAGGAAAATGTTAGCCCAATAGGTGTTACCGATGTTAAGCAAATGAAGGTAAAAGTTTTAGGCATACTGGAAAAAATGAATGAGCCGGGTCTCGATTTTTTTGAGGTCTGGAATGCAGCAGCAGAAATGGGCAGCATTGATGCTTCGACCATAAAAGCGGCTTATACATCTTTAAAATATGTAGAAAAAGACTTAAATAAACAAAAGCTGTTAACTACTGGCCGAAGCTATGCCACGGAGTTAAAAAAAGTTATAGAACAGGAAAGCAGCCAGAAACAGCAACAAAAACAAAACCTGGAAAACAGCCTGATTGATGAAAAAAACGATTTGATAAACGAAATTAAAACTATTGAACAAAACATTGCCGATCTGAAAGCCAAATTGCAAAATAAAGAACAAGATTTAAAGAATCTTAATGTGAAGTATGATCCGCAGTTGAAAGATATCGATCAGAAAATTGCTTTAGGCAATGCAGCTGTTAATGAGGTAATAGCCGATATAGAAAAAGCACTGAGTATTATTGAAACAAACATAAATTAACGATTAAAAATTAACGAAAACGTAATGGAAAACAAAAATCAGTATGTAAATATTCCAGCCGAAATTAAAAGTCAGCTGCCTATATTTCAGGTTTTAGGCGATCATCTTCCCAGCCAGATACAAACACCTGAAGGCAAAAAGGTAATGTCAAGTATCTTTTTTTGGGCGCTAATTTTGGGAGGTGCATTTGCATTTTTCAAATTTCTTCCAATTATGCTGGTTTATGCAGCCAAAAGTATTTTACTGGTTATTTTTAGTATTATACTAATTGTATTGCTTTTACTAGCTCCAAAAATTATTTCTTTATTACATAGGTTGGGTACAATTTTACTTTTTAAAGGCGAAAAAGCCATTATAAGAGGTAACCCGATTGAAACCTTGCAACTTTTATCAAAAGACGCAAAGGATACTTTAAAAAGGGTAAAAGATAAAATTGCCAATGTTGATGGTGTACGGATAGATATGGTACAAAGCGGAGAAACAGCTCAGAAAACTGCCGAAGAAAAATACACCTATGCTAAACGCTTTACCGTTGAAGCTGCAAGTTTAGATGAAAAAGCTAAACAGGAAACAGCAAACAACAACATCGAAAAGGCAAACGATTTAAACAGAGATGCAAAAGAAACGCGTACAAAAGCTTTCCTTTTAGGCAAAGAAGGTGAAGCAGAAGAACAAAATGCCCGTAGTTACGTACAATATGCCAACCAGTTTGCCAAAGTTTTAGAAGTTTTAAAAGATAACGAAAGCGCTGCCCGCATTTATGTAAGCACCCTGGATAGCAGTATTTCGATCATTTCTAAAAAACTGGAAGCAACCCAAAAAATGAAAAATGCAACTGAAGGACTTGCAGAAGTTTTTAACATTAAAGACGGATGGGCTTTTCAGGAGGCAATGAATGCAGCTACAGGAGCCATTAGCCAAAATATTGCATCTATCCGTTCTAACCTCGATTTCTTAGATCAGAATAATAACATTACTGTTGGTGGTGCACCATCGCAAAGCGAATTGGAAGAATTCATCAAAAAAGTAGACGACCGCAACCTTAAAATGCTTAATGTAAGCAGAATGACCGATGCTTCTTACGAACTTAAAGCTGAAGAAAAAGTAGACAAAGGCTTTTCATTATTAGACTAATCAAACTCTTAAATTAAACATATCACAATGGAAGAAAAATCTATCTGGGCAAGACTACGCTGGCCTATAAAAGCAATTATTATCGCAATCCCTATCATTGGCTTAGGTTACTGGGCTTTAGAATCGGGAAAAATTGATGCCGCAACCAACACTGAGGGAAGTAAAAAAGACAGTACAGAACAAGCATCTTCACCTGCTGCTGCTAAAAGCGAAGACAAAAGAAGTTTTAATTATACTCCCGAAAAACCTGTAAATGGTGAATATAAAGGTGTTGTAGAGGTTGGTGCCTCGGGTTTTAACTCTTTTGTAGTAAATATTGATAAAGAAAAACGCTGGGAAATTATCTCTAAAGATTTCGGAAAATCATTTGTTTACGAAGGTTTGGCAAATACCGCAGATATCAGAACCGGCCTAAAAGATTACATAGGCGCCATGTTTGATAAAGGCGTTAAATCTAAAAACATTCACTTTGTAATCAGTTCTGGCGCGCAAAAAGAGCCTAAAACAACTGCTATTGTTTCTGAGTTAAAGAAAATGGGCTTCGTTGTTAACCTTGTTACCGCAGAACAGGAAGGTAAACTGGCTTTAAAATGTGTTTTACCTGCATCTTATTATGATAATTCTTTTGTTGTTGACATTGGTTCGGGCAACACTAAAATTTCGTGGATGGATGGCGATGTTAAATCATCTGAAGCACCAGGCGCTAAGTATTATGAGAAAAACCTGAAAGACGATGCTGTATATGATCTTGTTAAATCTGTATCATCAAAAATCCCATCTACAAAACACGAAGTTTGTTTCATTATCGGAGGTGTGCCTTTTGAACTTGCAAAACAAACCCGTACCGGAGATGAAAGATTTACAGTTCTAAATGATCCTGATAAATACAATACTGATAAAATTAAAATCAAAAGTGGCGTTAACATATACAAAGCCATTAAAGATGCTACCAATTGCGATACTTTTGTATTTGACTGGGATGCCAACTTTACCATTGGTTTTTTATTAGCCCTTAAATAATTTTCTTTAAAAAGAGCGACTGTAATTAACCAGTCGCTCTTTTTTTATGTCAAAAATTTACTTTCCTGCCATAATAACTAAGCGTTGTTGTATAAACATTTTAGTATTTTTGCTTTATGAATACAGCCGATTTACTACAAAGGGCATTACGTTTTGACTTTTTGAGCCTTGAAGAAGGTGTACATTTATACCATAATGCCGATACCGCATCTTTGATGTTTGTGGCAAACGAACTGAGAAAAATACAGGTACCCAGCGGCAAGGTAACCTGGCAAATCGATAGAAATGTAAACACTACCAATGTTTGTATTGCCAACTGTAAATTCTGTAATTTTTTCCGCAGGCCTGGCCACGATGAAAGTTATATTACTGATATCGAAACCTATAAAGTAAAAATCGAAGAAACCTTTCGTTTGGGGGCGATCAATTATTGCTTCAGGGTGGTCATCATCCCGATTTAGGTCTGGCCTTTTATGCCGATCTTTTTAAAAAACTAAAAGAATTATATCCTGATTTAAAACTTCATGCTTTAGGTCCGCCTGAAATTGCACACGTTGCAAAATTAGAAGGCATTAGCCATACTGAAGTTTTAAAAGCACTAAAAGAGGCCGGTATGGATTCCTTACCTGGGGCTGGTGCCGAAATTTTAAACGACCGTGTGCGCCGCTTAATTTCTAAAGGGAAATGCGGTGGCCAGGAATGGCTTGATGTAATGCGTGCCTGTCATCAGTTAGATATTACCACTTCGGCAACCATGATGTTTGGCCATGTAGAAACCATTGAAGAGCGTTTCGAGCACCTGGTTTGGATACGCCAGGTACAGAGTGAAAAACCTGCTGATGCAAACGGCTTTTTAGCCTTTATACCATGGCCTTTTCAAGACGATGGTACTTTATTAAAAAGATTGCGCGGCATTAGCAACACCGTAACTGCCGATGAATATATCCGCATGATTGCACTTAGCCGTATTATGCTACCCAATATTAAAAACATACAGGCTAGCTGGTTAACCGTTGGTAAAACAACAGCACAATTGTGTTTACATGCAGGCGCTAACGATTTCGGGTCAATTATGATCGAAGAAAATGTGGTTTCGGCAGCAGGTGCACCACACCGCTTTACCGCAAATGGTATTCAGCAATCGATCAGGGCAGCTGGTTTTGAGCCACAATTACGTGGGCAAAAATACAACTACAGAGATTTACCCGAACATTTGGAAGAACAGGTAATTACATACTAAATAAAAAACACGCTCATGTTAAAAAAAACAACACTTATACTACTGCTGATAATTGGAGTTCTCAAATTAAACGCCCAAAACAAGTGGTTTAAACAACAGATTACCGAAAAGGTAAGTGTTAGCTTTCCCACCCAGCCAAGAAAAGTTAATGAGACTTCCTATGCAATTAAAGATTCTACAGGGATCATTTATGTTAGCTCCAGAGTTGACCTGCTTCCAATTACACAATTAGATTTAGCAACTTTGAATGCTGAAATTGAAAAGCAAAAATTTGCAGACGATTTTGTAGTAGGTATAAGCGGTTCATTTCCAAAATATAAATTTGAAAGTCCAAAGCTGATAATGGTAAGTGGCCAAAGGGCTTATGCTGTAGTGGCTCGCGATGAAGTAAACAAGCTTAGCCTTTTCATGAATGTTTGTTTTTTAGATGGCACCTCATATAGTTTTTCGTGTATCCTTCCCGATGGAAAAAGCGTAAAATATAAAGACATATTCCTGAGTACAATATGGTTTAAAAACTAGCGATTCTATTTGTATACCTCACAAAAAAAGGGAAACAGCCCAAACGCCGCTTCCCTACCTTAAACTAAACATTACCTGCTCAATAATCTATTTGGCTACGATAATTTTTTACCCGGTTGTAAAAACAAATTAGCAATTGTTATCACGCTAGCCCTATCTAAAGGTTCATCAAAACTTTCTACCGCGGCCAGTTTAGCGGCAGTTGCGTTCGGTGCACCGGTAATATTGGCAATGTTAACATTTGCCTGTACCGTTAAATCTTCACCAGCATATACTGCATCTACCTGTGGTACACCCGAATCATTTGCCTGACCTGAAGCACCAAGACTAACCCATGGTTTATAAACCGTTGTACCAGCTGCTGTACGCATTTGGCGAATGTGCGACGCATGACGGGCTTCTACCGAGTGAATCTGTAAAGCAGTTTGCAGTACGCCCGGACTAACCAGTAAGTTTCCTGCCTGGCCTTTATATGCCCTAACACCGGTATCTTCAAAACCCTGTGCTACTGCTAAAAAAGTATTGTAATCGGTGTAAACCGTAGCAAATGTACCACCCGCTCTAAAATCGGTATCGGCATAAGCAATAGGTGCACGCGCAGAACTTCCCAAAGCGCCTACCAACAAATCAACATGCGCTTTTTCATGATCACGAATGGTGGTAATGGCGGTTTTTGCAGCCGTTGTTGGGTAAGTAAAAGTAACATCAGTACCCAATAAAGCATGGTTATAAAAATGATATTCCAGATACTCTAACGATAAGGCAAAATTTAAAACATCAACTACTGCAGTTGGCAGCGCAGTTTGTCCATAGGCCTTCTGAAACATAGAACCCAAAGCCAGCGGCATTGCTGCCAATGAAATTTTCTTTCCCATGTTGAAAAAGCTTTTCATTGCGGCTCTTCTCGGATTTAACCTTTCATAGATTTCACCATCTACTTTTTCAATTTCTTCTAATATATTTACGATATTCATGATTTCAGTTTTAAGGGTTAAAGATTGACTACATTAATTTTGGTTTTAATATACTTGCCAGCTATTGCCAAAACCTTATCAGGTGTTAAAGCAGCATCCAGGCCTCCAGCATTATTGGCACCAAGTGGTGCAAGGCTATTCAAATCTGCAAATGATCCGTTTGAGATTAAATCGCGGATGTAAGCAGCATGGCGGGCTTCAACCGAAACAATTTTACCTGCTAACAATAAATAAGTACCATTTTTAATTCTTGGCCCGGCACCATTATAAGCCGAAACACCCAAATCTTCGAAAGCCATGGCGGCACCTAAAACACTGGTTGAGCTTGTAAAATCAATTGAGGAGAAATCAACTTCCAAACTGCCAATTGCAGCTGTACCTAAAGCCGCTTTGAAAAACTCACGGTGTGCAATTTCATGAAACTGAATATCCTGGAAGTATGCTTTTTGCGCTGTGGTAAAACTTGCCGGAGGTGCAGAAGCTACTTTAACATAAAATGCAGCTTCTAATTGTTCTAAAGCATAGGCATAATTTAAAACACCAAAATCATCTTTAAAATCTAAAGTTGCACCGGTGTTCATATCTGGATAGCCACGATCTTTTTTACAACCGGCAGCTACCAATGCAATACCGGCAGCTCCTGCACCCGCGTACTGAAGAAAAGATCTTCTTCCAACGGTTTTCTCAAACAAACTTTCTTCCCGAAGTTCATTTTTTGTTTCTAGTTCATTGTTTTTCATAGTAATCTATGTTAGTGGTTTTGAATTCGTTTGATGATACATACGTGACAATCAGAGCACTGGTTTTTTACGATTGTATTTTTTTTTGTTAGCCGATTTTAATACATTCACCATCGTATTGCTATGACGACCTTAAAAGCCATTATTGTTGATGATGAGGAATTTGCCCGATCATCGTTATTTTTTTTACTGCAACAGAATTGCCCACAGGTAGAAATTACCGGCATAGCAAGGTCTGTAGCGGAGGCAAAAGACATTTTAGCCCACCATCCTATTGACCTGATTTTTTTAGATATTGCCATGCCTGGCGGCAATGGTTTTGAGCTAATTCCTGATGCACAAAAGCACAATGCAGCGGTTATTTTTACCACCGCTTACGATCAGTATGCCCTCAAGGCAATTAAGGCAAATGCATTAGATTATTTATTAAAACCCATTGATATTGACGAGCTTACGGTAGCTGTAGAAAAGGTTTTCCAACACATTAAACGCTTTAAAGGGCAGAACGAAAACGACGAAAGAATCCATAATTTAGCTTCGAGTTTAAGCTCCAGAACAGAGATTAAAAAACTAACGCTGCCCTATGGCCAAGGCTTCAAAATGATCGACATTGACGACATCATTTATATCGAAGCAGATAGCAATTATTCAATTGTGCACTTAAATAATCACGATAAAATAACCGTCTCGAAAGTTTTACGAGAATTTGAAGAGCTTTTACCAACAGATCAATTCGTTAGGATCCATAAATCGAGTATTATTAACCTTAACCACTTAAAAGAATACAATTCTAAAAACGGGCTGCAGGTCTTTCTAAAAAATGGCGAAAGCATTAATATTTCGCGCCGCAGGGCCAGCGATTTCTTCGAAAAAATAAAACTATTTACAAAGGCGAACAGTGAGCATTAAATACCGCATAGCGTTCAGAAAACAAGCTAAAAACGCATTATTGAAGTTAAATCTCGGCCGATATTTCTCTGCACTTTGCCTTTTGTTTTTGATCTTTTCCCAGTCCAAAACACTACTTGCACAAACCACTTACCTACCCCACTACAATGCAAAAAGTGGCCTGGCCAGTAACAACTGTTACTACATTTTACAAGACAAAAAAGGCTTTATCTGGATTGCAACAGACAACGGATTAAGCCGCTTTGATGGCACAAATTTTCAGAATTTCACCATTGAAGATGGCTTGCCTGATACACAAATCCTCCAGATGAAAGAGGACAAAGATGGTCGCCTGTGGTTTTTTGCACTTAATGGTCAGCTAAGTTATTTAAAAGAAGGTAAATTTTATAACCGGAACAACGATCAGCTTTTAAAAAAACTAAGCTTCAATACTGTAATCGTCTCTTTTTTAATAGATAAGATCGGCAGGATTTGGCTGGGAACAAATGCGAATCTAATTGTTTGCTGGGATGGAAAAACGATTAAAAAATACATCTCGCCCAATCCTAACGACAAGTTTATCAATGCTTTTATCCATGAAGATGAACAGGGAAATATACTGGCCTATAGCGATCAAAGCGTTCAACAGTTTAATGGAAAAACATTTTCGCTTATCAAATCGAAAGTACTTCCGCTATCTTACATGGCTGCGGCCAATACTGCTCGCAAATCGATGTTCTATCTCGATAATGCCGGATTAAAAGAATTTAAGCATGGCCATATTAACGATTTAATTGCCATTCCACAAAACCTGATCAAAAATATGTCGGGCTATTTTTATTATGACAACAGTACCAAAGAAGTATGGCTATCCAATGCCAATGGTGCCTTTGCCCTAAATAAAAACGGAAAAACGGTACAATATCTTCAGGATATACCGGTAAACCAGGTAATTAAAGATAACAACCAGAACATGTGGTTTGCCACCACTCAGGGGATTTATATGCTGCCCAATGTAAACAACCGCCTGTCTATTATTGATGCTGAATCTGGTTTAAGCAGCAATGTAATTAAAAGCATTACCAAAGACGGAAAAAACAGGCTTTGGCTGGGCACCGATGATGCGGTAATTGATGTTTTAACCATTAACAACTACCAGGTTGATGAAATTGGTTTAGACGATTTTAAAAAGTACAAAACCATTAAACAGATTACTTTCGATCCAAAAGACCAATCAATTTATTTTGCCTCCGATTACGGCATGGGTGTTTTTAAAAACATTTATAACAGCACCGAAGAAGTAAATTATTTAAAAGAATCGAACAACTCCATGTTCGTAATTAAGCACTTTAGTGTTGGCGAAAACAACAATCATTTGGCACTGGCGCTTTCCTCAGGGGTTGTATTCCTGGCCGATAGAAAGAATAAATTCGAATTTAATGCGGCAAAATACCGCGAAAAGGAAGACTTTTTTAAAGACCGTTCCTACCATGTTTTTTACGATCGCGATGGCAATCTCTGGTTCTCTAACATCAATGGTCTTTCACAATTAATTAAAGGAAAATTAATCAAGCATTTTGAAAACCATCCGCTGCTTACCAAGCGGATCAACGATATCCAGCAGCTTGCTGATGGTACTTTGGTGCTGGCAACCGATGGTTACGGACTAATTTTTTATAAAGACAATCAAATCAGGAACCAGATAACCCAAAAAGACGGTTTAACTAATAATATCTGTACCAAAATTTTTGTAAAGAATAGTGAAATATGGGTACTTACCAACAAGGGAGTAAATAAAATTACCAGCTATCCCGATGAACCAAGTGTCGCCAATTTCGATTACGGAAAAGACCTTTTAAGCGACGATGTAAACAGTTTGTTTATTGATGATAGTACCGCCTACTTTGCGACTAACAAAGGTCTCATTCTCTTTAAATACAACAACAAAAACAGCATAAAAAACCTGCCGAAGGTATATGTAACCTCTATTATTAAAGACAATGAACGCTTACCTGTAAACCAGGGCAATTTCACCTTCGAAACCGGTAACAATACCATTCTGTTTACCTTTAGTGCAGTTGATTTTACCACCAGCGATATTACCTACCGTTACCGTTTGAATGAAAACCTGGCCTGGGTTGAAACCCGTACACGTCGCCTCGATTTTTCCTCCTTGCAGGCTGGCGATTATGTTTTTGAAGTAAGTGCCAAAAGCCAGAACGGCAACTGGGGCGAACCTGCAAAAATTGCTTTTACCATTAAAAAACATTTCTGGCAAAGCCTTTGGTTCCTGTCTATTTTAATTTTGCTGGTGGCCTATATTTTTTATAAAGTAGCCGTTTACATTACCCGTAAACAAAAAGACAAAGAACAGGAACAGTTGCTGCTAAAAAACAAAGTACTGATGCTGGAGCAACAAGCCCTGCAGGCTATGATGAATCCACATTTCGTATTTAATGTAATGAATTCCATTCAACATTACATTAATACCCAAAATACGGCTTCGGCAAACAAGGTTTTAACTGGTTTTGCGCGCCTGATCAGAAAGAATCTGGAAATTTGTACCAAGAGTTACATCTCGTTGGAAGAGGAACTTGAATATCTCAACCTATACCTTAAACTGGAAAAAAACCGTTTTGGCGATAAACTCGATTATATTTTTACTATTGACCAAAATATCGACCAGGAAGAAACCTTTATTCCTTCTATGTTATTGCAGCCTTATGTGGAAAACGCTATCTGGCATGGCATTATGCCTAAAGAAACCGGTGGCGAAATTCAGATCAACATTAAACTGCGGGATGCTTTTTATTTAAACATCGAAATTATTGACGATGGTGTAGGTATTGATAACTCTTTAAAGAATAAAAAAGAAACCCATATTAGCAAAGGCATGCAGCTTACCAAAGAAAGATTGCACCTTTTAGGTCAGATTGGAGCAAAACCTATACACTTAAGTGTACGTCAAAACACTACAAATGGTACAACAGTATCTATTTCTATACCGTTAAAATAGGAAATTTACCGTTTACTCAATTATTAATACCACTCACTAAATAAGAGTTTCACAGAAGCCCGATTAGCCTTAAACTTGTGATAGAAATAAACGATAGTGTTTATCAAAGACGTTCTTATAGAATTGATATAGATATTTAATAACCTAACCTAAAACTATATCTTAATTCAGGTTTCATTTGTGTGTTGAAAGCGGTCTTGTTTTTAGAAGCGAGACCGCTTTTTTTATGCCCAAAAATTTTATTTTTGCATATGCCCAATTCCAATATCACCAGGCACATCGAAGCCCTGGTATTCTCGTCCGTTCAAAGCATAGGCGTACAGGAGATTATACTTGCCTTAAATGCTGTTTTCGAAACAGAACATATCGAAACCCAGGTTTTCGAAAGCATTGATCAGATTAAAGAAAAATACAGTCACGACGATTTTGCTATAGAGCTGGTGTATTTAAACAATGGTTATCAGTTCCTCACTAAAAAAGATTACCATGAAACCGTTAACCAGCTGCAACTACACCGCTCAAAGAAAAAACTTAGTCAGGCTGCTATGGAAACGTTGGCCATCATTGCCTATCGCCAGCCCATTACCAAACTCGAGATCGAACAAATAAGGGGAGTAAATTCTGATTATTCAGTACAGCGTTTACTCGAAAAAGAACTGATCAGTATCGATGGAAAAGCAGAAACTCCGGGCAGGCCTATTCTTTACAGTACCAGTCCTTTATTTATGGATTATTTTAGTTTAAACAGCTTAAATCAGCTTCCGCAGCTAAAAGATATAGTAAAAGAGGAAAATACAGTAGGCGAAAATGTTGAATAAATAATTTAATTTCTTTGCTTCCAGATTGTTATTAAAAAAAGTTTTTTTGTAATTTTAAAGTATAAAAGCAATTTTTATTTTTGTGTTATGAAAGCGCCAAAGAAACTCCCAGCAAAGCCGACTACCAAGAAACAGGTAGACGAAGACGATGATCTTGAAGATGACGATATTCAAACTACGAAAAAGAAGTCTCAAGACGATGATGACGACGATGATTTTGACATGCCGTTAGACGACCTTGATAACTTCGATAATTTCGATGACGATGACGACGATTATTAATATTTAAAAAACATATATTTGAAAAGCATCCTACCGCTTGGTTGGATGCTTTTTAATTTTAAAATCTGTTCATGCAAATTATACCAGTAAGCAGCCCATCTTTAAAAAAAGACTTTCTCAATACACCCAAATTTCTTTACAAAAACGATAAAAACTGGATCTGTCCGCTGGATAGTGAAGTAGAAAACGTGTTCAACCCAGATAAAAACAACTTTTTTGCTCATGGAAAATGTACACGCTGGGTTTTAAAAGATGATACCGGAAAGCTAATTGGTAGAGTGGCTGCTTTTATTAACGAAAAAAAGGCGCATAAGTACGAACAACCTACCGGTGGAATGGGCTTTTTTGAATGCATTGATGATGAGAAAGCGGCATTCCTATTGTTCGATACAGCTAAAGCCTGGTTAACCGAAAACGGCATGAAAGCAATGGATGGCCCAATTAATTTCGGCGAGAACGATAGTTTCTGGGGCCTACTGGTCGAGGGCTTTACCCCTCCTTCCTTTGGTATGAATTATAATTTCCCTTACTATCAAAAATTCTTTGAAAAGTATGGTTTCGTTACCGAATATGAGCAACTAACCAACCATATTAACCTTACCATCCCCTTTCCTGAGCGTTTTACAAAAATTGCCAATTGGGTAAGAAATAAACCAGGCTATACTTTCGAGTATTTCAGCAAAGCCAATTCAGAGAAATACATTAACGATCTGATGGAAATCTATAACGATGGCTGGCAGGATTTTGAAAACTTTGTGCCGATAAAAAAAGAAACCCTGCAGGAAAGCTTTAAAAGCATGGAGCCCATTATGGACGAGCATTTAATCCAATTTGCGTATTATAATGGCGAACCAGCCTCATTTGTGGTACTTATCCCAGATGCAAACCAGATGATTAAAGGTTTTGACGGAAAACTAGGCTTGCTAGAGAAATTGAAGTTTGCTTACAGGCGTTGGGTTGGCGTAAACAGAATGCGCGCAATTGTAATGGGTACAAAGTCGAAATTTCAGAAACATGGCTTGGAGTCGGTTCTTTTTATCCGTTTAGGTGAGTATGTATTACCCAAAAACCAGTACAAAGAACTGGAATTAAGTTGGGTTGGCGATTTTAACGAACAAATGATTGCTATTCATAAAGCTACAGGCGCAACCTTTGGTAAAAAACACTTAACCATGCGGAAGATATTTTAATCTTAATACCGTCCTTTTGATCCGATAGCTATCGGATCAAAAGGACGGTTCTTGTTAGTTCAAGAAAACATTTTACTTCTATCACATTACAAATGTGATCCTCGTTACAAACGATAACTATATTGTGTTAAAAACAACCTATGCGTTTTTATATTTCGGCAGGTTAATCAAAAGCACACTTCCTAAAATAATAGCCAGGCCAATCACCTGTGTTACACCAATTACTTCGTTAGTAAAAGTTAAACTCAATAAAACAGCCACCACAGGGTTTACGTAAGCATAAGTACTTACTTGCGTAGCCGGACGCACCTTTAACAGCCATACATAAGCGCTAAACGCAGCTATTGAGCCAAATAAAATGAGATAAACGATAGACAACCACGCATCGAGAGGAATACTTTCCCAATCAAGCGTTTTAAATTCTGATTTAATGAAACTACCGGGTAAAAAAGCAACACTCGCCATTAGCATTTGCCAACCCGTATTTACCGAAACTGAACTACCGGTTGTAGGATGATATTTAGAATAAAGTGAGCCCCCAGCCCAAGCAACCGGTCCGAAAACAAGTAACACCATACCAATAATTTGCAGATTACTCTGTGGCTTATCAAGTGCTTGTATGAGCTGGTTACCAAAAAGCAACACCACTCCTAAAAAACCAATTACAAGTCCTGATACAATGTATTTATTGCTAAGGTTTTCTTTCCAATGCGATTTATCTAAAATAACAAACCAGATTGCAGCCGAAGCCACCATAATAGCCACTAAACCGCTAGGAATAAACTGTTCTACCCAAATTACAATACCATTTCCCAACCCTAACATTAAAACACCACTTACCGTGGCAATTTTGATGGTTTTGAGGTTAAAAATATCTTCTCCCTTAAATTTACACCAGCCCAACATTAAAATACCAGCTATAAAAAACCTGACTACTCCCAAAACAAAAGGTGGAAAACCGGCCAGTGCCTTCTGGATAAAAAAATAGGTGGAGCCCCAAACTATATATACGATCGCAAATGCCAGGTAAACCATTACCGGCGATGCTTTTTTGTTTAAATCTGTCATGATGTTATTTTTCTGGGATTACTAATTTTTGCTGTTCTTTTACCGTTTCCAATACGATGGTAGTTTTAACGGAAAGAATATTGGGTACCTTACTAAAAGAATCGCGCAGCAAAGCCATCAGTGAAGCTGAATCGGCCGTTCGTACTTTTACCAGAAAACAATCATCACCTGCAATTACATGTACCTCCTGCACATCCGCAATTTTAGCCAGTTCGTTCGCCGTATCGCTGCAGCCTAAACTTTGCGATGATTTTAAAGAAATAAAAGCCAGTAATTTTAGTCCGACTGCATCCGGATTGATCCGGGCATTGTACTGCGTAATTACATTTTTCTTTTCAAGTTTCTTTACCCGCTCCAGCACAGCTGATGGAACCAGCTCAAGCGCCTTTGCTAAATCGACATTTGAAATACGTGCATTATCCTGCATCAATCTGAGGATAGCCAGATCAATATGATCGAGACTAAAATTGTTTTCCGTTACCATATTATAAAACTACAAACATTTAGAATAAAAATCATTATTAATTAACAAAAAATGAATTTTATTCAGAATAATAATTTTAACATGACAAATAGTCAAAATTAAACAATTTCACATCCCCAGTTTATCATACAGATCAATTACCTTTTTACGTAGTTTATTGATTTCTTCATCTTTTTCCATCAGTTCTTTTTTTAGCATAGCCAGCTCTCCAGCTGTATCAAGAGCTGCAGACAATCCAAGCAACTGAGCTACAGGAACTTTAAAGACTTTTGAAATTTGTTGTAAGCGGGAAATATTAAGGTCGGTTTGACCTGTTTCGATTTTACAAAAGGCCGGAGTAGAGATATTCAGTTTCTTAGCGGCATCGGCCTGACTTAAATTTAAGGAATGCCTGCATTGCTTAATGTTGTCTCCTATGCTTTTTATCTGATTAGACATGAGATACTGGATTTGAGATATGAGACACTGGGTATAGATTTAAGTGGTTAGACATGAGATCTGAGAAGACTACTGGCTTAAATCTCCTCTCTCAAATCTCACATCTAATATCTATTTATTTAATGCAGCTGCCAGCTCGGGCAAATCAAAACCAGCATAATTACCAGAACTCATCATTAATAAGTTGGTATCGGCATAATGCAGGCTCAGTAAGTAGGCCTTTAGTTTTTCAGCATCGTTAAAAAATTTCAGTTTTGGATTATGGAAGGCATTTTGAACATCATCTTCTGAAAATGGCTCCATCTGCTTCTGCTCAAAAGATTTAACATCGATAAACACAATGGCATCATCGGCTTTATCCATAGCACCGGCATACTCTTTTAAGAAATCCTTATTCAAACTACTAAAAGTATGCAATTCGATACAGGCCACCAGCTTACGATTGGTAAATTGTGTTTTAACGGCATCAATTGTAGCTTTTAATTTCGATGGCGAATGTGCAAAATCTTTATACACATTGGTCGAAGCATCGACTGAAATAACTTCTAGACGTTTTGCAGCACCAGTAAAAGAAGAAATAGCGGTATTAAACTCAGCTTCGTCTATTTCCAGTTGTGCACACACCAGCCTGGCAGCGTTCAGGTTCATTAAATTATGGTCGCCAAAAACTTTTAAAGCTGTGTTTTCAGGAAGCAAATAAGTAATTCCATCCTTAATTTCATGTTCAGGAATGGCGTAACCAATTTTATTTACCTTAGCCTTTGAATGGCTTACAATCTCATTTAAATCAGCATCTGCTTCACAATAAATCAGGGTACCATTTTCTTCAATTGTATCGATAAATTTATCAAACTGTGCAGTGTAATCGGCATAGGTAGGAAAAACATTGATATGATCCCATGCAATACCGCTAATTACAGCAACATTGGCTTTATAGAGGTGAAATTTAGGCCTTCTATCAATCGGCGACGATAAATACTCATCACCTTCAATAATCATTACTGGCGCTTCTGCTGTTACTTTCACCATGGTTTCGAAACCAGCCAGTTGTGCACCAACTAAGTAATCAAAATCACGATTATAATAATTTAGCACATGCAAAATCATGCTGGTAATGGTTGTTTTACCATGACTACCGCCAATAACTACACGTAATTTATTTTTGCTTTGTTCGTAAATGTACTCGGGATATGAATAGATTTTAACGCCCATTTCCTGTGCCTTCAACAACTCAGGGTTATCGATCCGGGCATGCATCCCCAAAATAACCGCTTCCAAATCGCTGGTAATGCGGCTATCATCCCAACCCATTTCGGCCGGCAACAAGCCATATTTATCCAAACGGGATTTCGCAGGCTCAAAAATCACATCATCCGAACCGGTAATCTGATAACCTTTTTTATGCAGGGCAATAGCCAGATTGTGCATCGCACTTCCACCTATTGCAATAAAATGTATACGCATATTTTTAATATTTTAGATTTGAGAGGTTAGATTTGAGATATGAGAACAACTATTAAATTTTCTGCTTTCCACCTTAAACCCTCAACCTTCCATCCTTCTACCTTTTCTCAAATTGTGCCGCTACCCACTCACCATTTTGCTTATGGTCGATATATTTAATACCATATTTAGCGCATTCAGCAGTGATCATACTTAAATCCGGATCGAGATAAAAACCGCTGAAGAAAATCTTGCCTGATGGTTTCAATACTTCGGCATAGCGGTGAATCTGATCTAAAAGGATATTCCTGTTGATGTTGGCAAAAATAACATCGTACACTTCGTCCGGAATCACTTCTTTACTGCCGCAGAGTGCTGTTAAATTGTCTACCTTATTAAGCGCAGCATTTTCTATAGCACTTTGATAACAAATATCATCATAATCGATAGCTACCAGACTTTTTGCACCTAATTTAGCAGCAAGGATAGCCAAAATGGCTGTACCACAGCCCATATCTAATACGGCTTTATCTTTTACATCGGCAGCCAGAATATACTGCATCACCATCGTTGTAGTTTGGTGGTGACCGGTACCGAATGACATTTTCGGATCGATTACGATTTCGTACGGGAAAGATGGCTGTGGCTCATGGAAAGTTGCCCTTACGTAACACACATCATCAATTACCAGCGGACTAAAATTTTTCTCCCATTCGGCATTCCAATTTTCATCTGCAACATCTTCTAAAGTATAATCTGTTGTAAATTCATCACTATAATTAGCCAGCAAATCTTTCAGTTCCTGCTCGTTAAAGTTATCCTTGATTACGAAAGCTGTAAAACCTCCCTCGCTATCTTCGAAAGTATCGAAGCCTAAATCGGCAAGATCGCTAATAAGCAAATCCTGCTGATAGTCTTCGATACTTTTAAATGTAAATATTGCTTTTGTATATTGCATTAGCTGTTTAATGCTTTAATAATATCTGTAAAATCGCGCGATTTTAATGATGCACCACCAATAAGACCACCATCGATATCTTTTTGGGCAAACAAGCTTGCTGCGTTACCTGGGTTACAGCTACCGCCATACAAAATAGTTGTATCATCAGCCACGTTGAAACCATATTTTGCATGAATTTCGCTACGTATAAAAGCATGAATATCTTGCGCCTGCTCTGGTGAAGCGGTTAAACCTGTACCAATAGCCCAAACCGGCTCGTAAGCGATTACAATTTTCTTGAAATCTTCTTCAGTTAAACCGAAAATACCTTCTACCAATTGTTTTTTTAATACTTCGTAGTAACTTCCGTTGTTACGCTCGTCTAAAGTTTCGCCGATACAAAAAATTGGCGTTAAGCCGTTAGCTAAAGCAACTTTAGTTTTTTCTGCTAATAAAGCGTCGCTTTCAGCAAAATACTGTCTGCGCTCTGAGTGACCTAAAATAACATATTCTGCACCAACAGATTTAACCATTTTGGCAGAAGTTTCGCCTGTATAAGCACCACTTTCTTTATCGCTGATATTCTGAGCGCCAATTTTAACATCATTACCACCCAATTTTGCCAGGCTGTTTAAATGGATAAATGGTGAACAGATGATTGCTAACTGATCGCCCTTGCGCTCATCTCTAACCATATTTACGATTTCACTGAATAACGAAACACCTTCGTTATAATCTAAGTTCATTTTCCAGTTACCGGCAACAATCTTTTTTCTCATTTTGTATTATTTAATGGTTGGTTGATCTTTTTCAGATCAGATTTTATATTAAAATCGTCTATACGATTCGGTTAATTCAAATACTTTTGTCAGGATGTTTTTTTCTACCTCATTAAAGGCCACATCCTTTCTTGCAAACACCTTTTCGGTTGTTTCGAACATTTTATGCAATTTATAAGCCTCGAAACCAGCAGCACCACCCCAACTAAAATCGGCAATGTGGTGTGGAGGAAAACCGGCACCAAAAACGTTAGCTCCAATTCCGACTACAGTACCAGTGTTAAACATGGTATTAATACCGCTTTTGGCATGATCGCCCATAATTAACCCACAAAATTGAAGGTTGGTATTGCGCATTTTTTTGCTTTCATAATTGTAAAGCTTTACTTCAGCATAATTATTTTTTAAATTCGAGTTGTTGGTATCGGCACCAATGTTGCACCACTCGCCCATTACCGAATTACCCAGGTAACCTTCGTGACCTTTGGCTGAGTTGCCCCAAATTACCGAATTATTAATTTCACCTCCAGCACGGCTGTTCGGACCAATGGTAGTACCTGAATATATTTTAGCACCCATTTTTACCGATGAATTTTCGCAAAGAGCAAAAGAGCCTCTTATTAAACTGCCTTCCCAAACTTCGGCATTTTTACCGATATAAATGGGTCCGTAACCACTATTCAATACGCTACACTCTACCTTAGCGCCTTCCTCCAGAAAAATATCGTTCCCTAACAACTGGTTGGTACTGCTTAATTTTGCCGAGGTACGACCTTCGGTTAACAACTTAAAATCTTTTCTGATCTCGGCAGGGTTATTCCCAAAAATATGCTCGGGGTAGCTAATCCTGGTGAAATTTAATTGATAATCAACCGGCTTTAACTGCATTTGAGCCTGCTGATAAGTTAATACCTCGCTATTCCTAAAAGCCAAAACAACATCGCCAGCCAATAATACTTCACCGCTTTTAAGCACAGTAATGGCATTAAGCAAATCATCATCAGGGCAAACCGACCCGTTTATAAACAAACTGGCGTTAGATTTTGGAGCAAATTTTACGGAGAGGTAGTCCTGAGTTTGAAAGCCAAAGTCGGCTTTTAAGTGTTTCGCCCATTTTTCTGCAATGGTTAAAATACCAATGCGCAGATCGGCCACAGGCCTGGTAAACGTAAGCGGACGTAAAGACATCCAGCTGGCATCATCAAAAAGATTGATTGTCATAAGCAACAAAAATAAAAAAAGTCCCGATGCTTTTGGCAAAGGGACTTTAAAAAATGCTTTTTGTTGCTAAAATTATTTCTTAGCGTAACGGTTTTTGAATTTATCGATACGTCCTGCAGTATCAACCAATTTCATTTTACCAGTATAAAAAGGGTGTGAAGTATGAGAGATCTCTAATTTATAAAGAGGATACTCATTACCATCTTCCCATTTAATAGTTTCTTTAGTATCTACGCAAGATTTTGTTAAGAAAGCATATTCGTTAGACATGTCTTTAAAAACAACTGGTCTGTAGCTTGTTGGGTGCAAATCTTTTTTCATTTGAATATTATTTTTAGTTATTTGTGTGAAAGCATCAAGAACATTTTTGCAATTTGCTGGCAACAACGCTTATGACATTTCCTATTAGTCTTTCTACCTCTATTTTAGAGGATGCAAATATCTTAATTTTATTTTTGATTTACAAGCCTAATGCAAGAATTTTAAATCATAAGCCTTTTCACAACGAGTTCTGGTCTAAAAACCTTTGAAATAATGTCAAATAGCAGCTTTTAAACTAATCTTTTTTCTGACTATATTTTTTCCAGGTTTCTATTTTGGCCTTTTGTCTGACGATGTAAGCATCGGCAATTACTTCAGCCGAGCTCGAACCTTCAACCGTCTCAAGTAATTCCTTTAATTTATACTGATCTACATCTGCCTTGTATAAAATCTGAATCAATTTCGGAAAATCATTATCAATCAGATACGCAAATGCATCAACCATCACCTCCCGCAGTTGATTTTCGGAAAGGTTTTCGGGCACATCGAAATCTTTACTGATGATACTAATTAATGACATCGAATAGGATTTATAAGATTTTAGAGTTTAAAGATTTTTTTTGCAAAGTTTTCATTAAGCGAAAAACAATAGTACAAAGTTAATGATGTTTAGATTAGCTCCCTCATTCATTTTCCATTTCCCATCTTATCTCTTCCATCACATCTCCCATCTTACATTATCCATCCCCCCCTCTACACCCATTTTATCTCCTGGCAAAGCTCTATTAGTACGCCGTTTGTTTGTTTAGGATGAACAAAACACACCATTTTATTATCGGCACCTTTTTTGGGTGCTTCGTTTAACAACACAAAACCACTGGCCTTTAAGCGTTCCATTTCGGCCAGGATATCATCAACAGCAAAAGCAATATGATGAATCCCCTCCCCCTTTTTCTCCAGAAAGCGTGCAATAGCACTATCATCGGATGTAGCTTCGAGCAACTCAACCTTGTTATCGCCGGCTTTAAAAAACGCTGTATTTACTTGTTCTGCCGCTACGGTTTCGGTTTTGTAGCACGAAGTATTAAGCAAAAGCTCGTAAAGCGGAACCGACTTATTTAAACTGTTTACGGCAATTCCGATATGTTCTATCTTATTCATCGATTTAAAAGGTTGGTTAAATGTAAAAATGCAGGTTTTCTCTATAACCTCATAGCTATTATTTATAATTGTTAGAAAACTTTTTTCGTATCTTTGTATCAATAATCAACAGAATAAAGATGAAACAGCCGATATATTTAGATAATAATGCTACAACACCGTTAGATCCGAGAGTGTTGGAAGCAATGCTACCTTACTTTACTGAGAAATTTGGAAATGCCGCGAGCCGCAATCACGCGTTTGGCTGGGTGGCTGAAGAGGGTGTAGATTATGCTCGTGAGCAAGTAGCCAAATTAATCGGCTGTACTGAAAAAGAAATTATTTTTACATCAGGTGCTACCGAGGCTGATAACCTGGCCATTAAAGGTGTATTTGAAATGTATAAAGAAAAAGGTAACCACATTATTACTGCGGTTACTGAGCATAAAGCGGTTTTAGATACCTGCAAACACTTAGAAAAAAATGGTGCACGTGTTACTTATTTAGGTGTTAAAGAAGATGGTTTAATTGATTTAGCTGAATTAGAAGCTGCCATGACACCAGAAACAATTTTAGTTTCTATCATGTATGGCAACAACGAAATCGGTGTAGTTCAACCAGTTAAAGAAATTTCGGCGATTGCACACAAACACGGTGCTTTATTTATGACTGATGCTACGCAGGCAGTTGGTAAAATTCCGGTTGATGTAAATACTGATGGGATTGATTTAATGGCTTTCTCCGCACACAAAATGTACGGACCAAAAGGTGTTGGTGCACTTTATGTACGTCGTAAAGGTCCAAGAGTTAAAGTTACTGCCCAAATGGATGGTGGTGGTCACGAACGCGGCATGCGTTCAGGTACCTTAAACGTTCCGGGTATTGTAGGTTTAGGTAAAGCCTGCGAACTTTGCCGATTAGAAATGGAAAGCGAAGCCGTTCGTTTATCAGGTTTACGTGATAAATTAGAATCGACTTTAAACAAAATGGAAGAAAGTTATGTTAATGGTAATACACAACACCGTTTACCACACGTAGCGAACATTTCATTTAAATATGTTGAAGGTGAAGGTTTAATGATGGCTATGAGTGATTTAGCAGTGTCTTCGGGATCGGCTTGTACCTCTGCCTCTTTAGAACCATCATACGTTTTAAAAAGCTTAGGTTTATCTGATGACCTGGCTCACTCTTCTATCCGTTTCGGTTTAGGAAGGTTTACCACAGAAGCAGAGATTGACCAGGCTATTGCTGTTACCGAAAAAGCAGTTAACCACTTAAGAGAACTTTCTCCGCTTTGGGAAATGTTTAAAGAAGGTATTGACCTGAGCAAAATTGAGTGGGCAGAACACTAAAACCAGTTTGGAGTTAACAGTTGGCAGTTTTGAGTACACGAACTGGTAATTGATAGCTGAAATTGAAAACTAATTAAAAATTTGCTCCTTAGGGAGATTAAAAAATAAAAACATGGCATATTCAGAAAAAGTAATTGATCATTACAACAACCCGCGTAATGTAGGTACTTTAAATAAAGAGAGTAAATTTGTAGGCACTGGGTTAGTTGGTGCACCAGAGTGTGGCGACGTAATGCGTTTACAAATAGAAGTTGGAGAAGACAACGTTATTACCGATGCTAAATTTAAAACATTTGGTTGCGGTTCGGCTATTGCTTCTTCATCTTTAGCAACAGAATGGTTAAAAGGAAAAACAATTGACGAGGCATTAGCTATCGATAACATGGATATTGTGGAAGAACTGGCTTTACCTCCGGTAAAAATTCACTGTTCTGTTTTGGCAGAAGATGCAATTAAATCGGCTATTAACGATTACCGCGTTAAAAATGGTTTAGAAGCAATTGTTTTAGAGAAATCGCACCACTAAAATAGATGTGAGAGGTTAGATATGAGATGTGAGGGTTAAGTACCTGATCTCAAATCTGAAATCTCAAATCTCAAATCTTATTAGAATGATTACAATAACCGATAAAGCAAAAGACAAAATTGATCACCTGATGCAGGATTCTGCAATGGGTTCTGATTACTTTTTACGCGTTTCTGTAAAAGGTGGTGGTTGTTCTGGTTTATCATACAATTTAGATTTCGATAACGAGGAACAAAAAGGTGATCAGTTTTTTGAAGATAAAGGAATTAAGATCGCATTAGATATGAAATCGTTCCTTTACCTGGCCGGAACTGAGCTTGATTTTACTGATGGTTTAAACGGAAAAGGTTTCAACTTTGTAAATCCAAATGCGAGCCGTACTTGCGGCTGTGGCGAGAGTTTCTCTGTTTAAACAAATTAAAATATTTAACAAAAAGGTTTCATGCTTATGAAACCTTTTTTGCGTTTATCAGATTTTATTTTTTAGGCAATTACGATTCGTTTCCCACAGATTTCACTGATTTAAATCCGTAGGTTCTTATTTCAGTCTTTCATAAATATTCAAGTAAAAAATCTTTCTTAATCTGCGTTGCTTTTATACTTAATCTGTGGAGAAATAATATGCAAATAATCTAATTCGCAAGCAAAACCTGCCTGGCAACATATCAATTTGTATTTTTAAACCAAAAAGCGTTATAATTGTTAAAATAACGAACACACCAAATTACGAGCATGCCACTAATTAACGAATTTTCAACCGTTCCTACCCTATTAAGGAATGTTGTAAAAAATATACATAAACCAGAAGAAACTTTCTTAATCCACAAACAAAGTAACGAGTGGCTGGAAGTTTCTTACGAAGATACCCTTAAAAGAGCCGATGCTGTTTCAGCATTCTTTTTAGAGAAGGGAATCAAGAAAGGAGACCGCCTGGGCTTAATGATCGAAAACTCTCCTGAATATGTGTATTACGATCAGGGCATACAGCAAATTGGTGTAATTAATGTTTCTATTTACCCTACCCTTTCTGAACAGGAAGTAGCCTATATCATTAACGATTCTGGCATTAAGGCCATTTTGGTAGGTAACAATTTCCTGTATCGTAAAATATTAAAAGTAGCAGCCAATTGTAAGGAATTAAAATACATTATTCCCGCTTTTAAAGATTTCGAAAAAGTGACCATTCCGGCAGATGTAAATGTTGAAGTAATTGCTTTCTCCGATATTTTAGCCCTTAAACACCAGATTACGGCAGCTGAGCGAGCTGAAATAGATCAATGCAGAAATTTGGTTATACCTCAGGATGTATCCTCGTTAATTTATACTTCGGGAACTACAGGCACGCCAAAAGGTGTAATGCTTACCCATTATAATTTTGTTAAAAACGTAGAAGTTTGTTTGCAACAGATCCCGGTAATCGATCAAACAGAAACTTTCCTTTCATTTTTACCATTATCACACGTATTTGAACGTACAGCTACCTATCATGTATGTTGCGCGCAAGGCTGTAAAATCGCTTTTGCACAAAGCCTTGAATTATTGGCCAAAAATATGGGCGAGGTTCGTCCGACGGTGATGAGCTGTGTACCGCGCTTACTGGAACGCATTCACGATAAAGCCATTAAATCGGGTACAGCAGGCGGTGGTACAAAAGCTAAAATATTTACCTGGGCGCTGGAAACCGGCAATAAGTACCGGGTAGCCAAAGAAGCAGGCAAAAACCCAGGAATGATCTTATCGGCCAAAAAAGGAATTGCCGAAAAACTGGTATTTAGTAAGATTAAAGAAAAAACCGGTGGTCGCTTAAAATTTATGATTTCGGGCGGGGCAGCTTTACCTAAAAATGTGGGTGAGTTTTTTGGCGACCTGGGCATTAAAATACTAGAGGGTTTCGGCTTAACCGAAACCTCACCGGTAATGTCGGTTACTGAATACCACAGGCAGGTTTATGGCACTGTTGGGCGCATAATCCCAGGCATTGAAGTGGCCATACAGGATGTCGAGAGCAAAGAAATGATCAGCATTCAAACCCACAATACTTTTAATGAGGAATTTGAATGCCCCGAAGGAGAAGTAATTGTGCGTGGCCATTGTGTAATGAAAGGTTATTTTAACAAACCTGCAGAAACCGCCGAAGCGATAGATAAAGACATGTGGTTCCACACTGGCGATATTGGCCGTTTTTATAAAGGTAACCTGCAAATTACAGATCGTTTGAAAAACATGATCGTAAATGCATATGGAAAAAATGTTTACCCTACCCCGGTAGAAAATATTTACCTGAAAAGCCCAAAAATTGACCAATTGTTTTTAATTGGCGATAAACGCGAATTTATTACGGCCATTATTATCCCGAACAGGGAAACTTTAGAAGAAACCTTTAAGCTACAGCCGTCATTTTTCGAAGATGCCGATCCTTTTATCGGCAATCAGGAAATTATAGACTGGATGGAGCAGGATATCAAGAAAATATCGAATGAACTGGCCAAATTTGAGCGTATTAAAAACTTTAAGATAAAACGTAATCCTTTCAATATAGACGAAGGAGAAATTACGCCTACCATGAAAGTTAAGCGCCGCATTGTAGAAAAGAAATATGCAGAGGCCATTAATCAAATGTACGAAGAAGGCATAGAAGCGGAATCTTAGCTAAAACCAGATTATTTTCCACATCATTATCAATTAAAAAAATCAATTTCTATTGCTTTAAGATCGCTTCGTTTCACGCAATGACGAAGTAAATCATTACTTTTGCAAAAAATACCCGAAATGAGTATAGGATTATCAGAACAAGAGCAATTACGACGTGAGTCGTTAAAACAATTACGCCAGTTAGGCATAGAACCTTATCCAGCAGAAGCTTACGAAATTAACGTAACAGCAGCCGATATTTTAGCTAACTACGAAAAGGATAAAACCGCCTATAAGACCGTTAGCCTTGCAGGCCGTATCATGAGCCGCAACATTATGGGTGCTGCTTCTTTCGCCGAATTACAGGATTCGACTGGCCGTATACAGGTATATTTAAAGAGAGATGAGCTTTGCCCTGGCGACGATAAGACTACATACAACACGGTATTTAAAAAATTGCTGGATATTGGCGATTTTATCGGCGTTAAAGGTTATGTGTTTACCACACAAACCGGCGAAATATCTATTCACGTAACCGAATTTAAAGTTTTAGCTAAATCTTTACGCCCCCTCCCTATCGTAAAACGTGATGACGAAGGAAATGTGTACGACGGTTTCACCAATCCGGAGTTGCGTTACCGTATGCGTTATGTAGATCTAACGGTAAATCCTGATTACAAACAGATTTTCATTAAACGCAGCAAGGTAATCAATACCATGCGTAATTATTTCGATAACCAAGGCTGGATGGAAGTAGAAACCCCTATCCTGCAACCTATCCATGGTGGTGCAGCGGCGCGTCCATTTGCAACACACCACAATACTTTAGACATGCCGCTTTATTTGCGTATTGCAAATGAGCTTTATCTAAAAAGATTAATCGTTGCCGGTTTTGATGGTGTTTATGAGTTTGGTAAAATGTTTCGTAACGAAGGAATGGACCGTACGCATAACCCTGAATTTACCTCAATGGAAATCTATGTAGCCTACAAAGATTATATCTGGATGATGGCTATGGTGGAAGAATGTTTAGAAAAAGTAGCAATAGCAACAACAGGTTCGGCTGTGGTTAAAGTTGGTGCCAATGAAATTAATTTCGAAGGACCATACGAAAAATTAACCATGTACGAATCGATCCAAAAATATACTGGTATTGATGTATCGGCAATGACCGAAGATCAGATTGCACAGACTTGTAAAGATCTGGGCATCGAAATCGATTCGACCATGGGCCGCGGTAAATTAATCGACGAAATTTTCGGCGCTAAGGTAGAGGCGAACCTGATTCAGCCTACTTACATTACCGATTATCCAATCGAAATGACCCCGCTGGCTAAAAAACACCGTACAGCAGATGGATTGGTTGAGCGTTTTGAGTTATTTGTAAACGGTAAGGAAATTGCCAATGCTTATTCTGAATTAAACGATCCGATTGACCAGAAAGAGCGTTTAGAAGATCAGTTGAAGCTGGCAGCACGTGGCGACGATGAAGCTATGGCAATGGACGATGACTTTGTTCGTGCTTTAGAGTATGGTATGCCGCCTACCTCAGGTTTAGGTATTGGTATCGATCGATTGGTGATGTTAATGACCAACCAAAGCACCATTCAGGAAGTTCTTTTCTTCCCGCAAATGCGCCCGGAGAAAAAGAAAATAGAATTAACTGCAGAAGAAACAGAGTTATATGCATTGGTAAAAGAAGATGAACGACATCTTTTAACTGATGTGAAGGCAAAATTAACCGACTGGAGCAATAAAAAATGGGATACCACTTTGAAAGCTTTAACAGGTAAAGGCATATTAAAAGTAGCCAAAACCGACGAAGGTTTATTCTTATCGCATAAATAGTTAATTTGTTAATCTGCCGGTAAAATACGGGCTTAGATTTTAACAAAAAAATAACATAAACTTAAAAGGCTTGCTAACAATTGTTTAGCAAGCCTTTTCTATATTTACAGCAATCGAAAATAAAAAAGATTGTTATGAATACTTCAAGTTTAGAAATCAACGAAAGAGAATACTGCATCAAATTAAGTAAAGAAGCATTTGATTTAACGCTGGTACGCCAATTAATTAAAAGAATCCAGGCCGAAGCCTTATTCTTCTCACGTGTTCAGGCCGAAGAAGATGATATCTTAAGCAAAAGAGCACAAAGAGAAGATTTTGAAGGCTTTGATTATTTGGGTGATAAATAATACCCCATACGTTACCCTGAATTTATTTCAGGGTCTAATCGAGCCAGCTGCTGAAATAATCAGATAGCTATCGGATCAGCATGACTAAAAGCTTAATCAATCTCCAGATTCCCTTCTACCGAATCATCCATCGTTTTCCCTGTTATTACAGATGCTGCCATTTTTAAGAAGGCAACAGCTGTACCATGTTTGGTATCCCAATAGTATCCTTCGGATGGAATTACTTTAATTAAGGTAATATTTAGGTCGTCTTTCCCTCCCTGAAACCAGGTTTTAATAAAAGGGCTCCACAATTCATCAATTTTGGCCTGATCGCGGGTGATTTCTGCAATACCATATATATTTACAAAGCCCGAATGCGCACTGGCCTGGAAAAGCAGATGTGTAAAAGGATCGGTTGTTATTTCATCATTTTTATGACTGTCTTTCATACTCATAAACCAGATATTTCCTTCATCATCTACCTGTTGAATGGCCATTGGCCTAACCGATAGTGGTACCCCCGTTTTGATGTTGGTACAAAAGAAACAACTCTCGGCCTTTTCTGCTAACTCACGTAATTTCGTAATTGCACCTTTGCCGCTTAAATCTTTAATATTTTCTTCTTCCTGAGTGTTATTAGTACTTCCTTCCTGTGATGTTGCCATAATGTAGTTTTTATATACACTACAAGAAATAAACGGATTTGGTTTTAACAAATCGAAAGTATATCACAGCTAATTTGCGCCATAAAACTGAAAGTATTAACTTTAATTCTGTTAAATAGCGATGAGTGAAACTAAGCCAAAGCCATTTGTGGCAAAAATCGATATTATCGGAATAAACCCTTTTGTATTTATACCCGAAGCATATTTGACCTATCTTTTTGTACAAGCCAAAAAAGAAAAAGGGAAAATTCCGGTAAGGATGAAAATAGACGGGCACGAGTTTGCACAAACCCTGATCAAGTATGCAGGTGAATGGCGTTTATACCTCAATACTCCCATGCGAAAAGCGGCTGGAAAAGAAGTCGGTGATGAGGCGCTGTTTGAAATAGAATTCGATGCTGAAGAAAGAACAATTACAGCACACCCAAAACTGCTCCTTGCTTTTACTGAAAATACAACAGCAAAAGCTATTTTTGATCAGCAACCTCCTTATCTACAATTGGAAATTGTAAGGTATATCAACCATTTAAAAACTGAAGAATCGGTTGACCGGAATGTACAAAAGGCAATTCAGTTTCTCCTGGGTAAAGAAAGGTTTATTGGAAGAGACGGAATCTAAAGTACAAAAGCCAACTATTAGCTGGCTTTTGTACTTTATTTGGTTTTACAACAATCCGCGTTTTTTAAGCATTGGCTTAATATCTGGATTATGTCCCCTGAAATTAAAAAACATCTTGCCAAGATCTTCGGTATTTCCTTTTGATAGAATCATATCCCGAAACCGTTGCCCATTTGCCCTGGTTCCCCCCCCGTTCTCCTGAAACCACGAAAAGGCATCATTTTCAAGCATAGAAGTCCAGCTGTAGGCATAATAACCTGCGGCGTAGCCATTACTCCAGATATGCAGGAAATAACTGGAGCGGTAACGCGGTGGCACATAAGATAAATTTAAATTGGTTTTCTTTAAAGCCTCAGCTTCAAATTTGTCGACATCCTGCAATGGCGAACCCGAAGGGATGGTATGCCACTGCATATCCAGATCGGCCGCTGCCAATGCTTCAGTAAAAATATAGCCTTGGTTAAACGAGCTGGCCTTTTTAATCTTATCCAACAAAGCTTGTGGCATTTGCACCCCTGTTTGATAGTGAAGGGCATAATTCTTTAATATTTTTGGATCGGAAGCCCAGTGCTCATTAAACTGCGAAGGAAATTCAACATAATCGCGGGCTACGTTCGCGCCCGAAAGGCTTGGATATTGCTGGTTGGCAAACAAGCCATGTAAACCATGCCCAAATTCATGAAACATGGTGGTAACATCGTCAAAACTGATTAATGCTGGTTTTCCAGGTTCGGGTTTGGTAAAATTGCATACATTATAAATTACCGGTATCGTACCAAAAAGTTTAGATTGCGCAACAAGGTTATCCATCCAGGCACCACCATCTTTATTATCGCGCTTATAGTAATCGCAATAAAACAGCCCCAGTTGTTTGCCGTCTTTGTCTATCACATCAAAAACACGCACATCTTCCTGGTAAACAGGTAAATCTTTACGTTCTTTAAAAGTAATGCCATACAGTTGTGTTGCAGCATAAAACACGCCATTAATGAGTACCTTATTTAACTCGAAATAGGGTTTAACCTCATTTTCATCTAAATCGTATTTTGCTTTTCGAACTTGTTCGGCATAAAAGTCCCAATCCCAGGGCTCGAGTTTAAAGCCACCTTTTTGCTGATCGATTACTGCTTGTATATCTGCCGCTTCACTTTTTGCCTTTGCAGTAGCAGCCGGAATAACTTTGCTAAAAAAATCTTCTACTGCTTCAGGTGTTTTAGCCATCTGATTTTGCAATTTCCAGGCGGCATAATTTTTAAAGCCCAGCAAGGCCGCCTGGCTGGAACGGATCTGCGCAATTCTCGAAATTATTTTACGGGTATCGTTTGCATCGCCATTTTCTGCCCTGTTCCAGGATTTTTTAAAAAGTTCTTCTCTTTTGGAGCGATCGGCCATTGATTGCAATTCGGGCTGTTGGGTAGTGTTTTTTAAACCCTTACCGGCTGCCTGTAACTGTGCGGTAAACTTGGCGCTCAGGGTAGCTTCTTCTTTATTTAGTTCTTTGAGTTTATCCTTATCGGCATCAGATAGCTTTGCTCCTGCCAGTTCAAATTTTTGGTAATAGTATTCCAGTAAGCGCAACGACTCGGCATCCAGTTTCAGCTGATCCTTCTGTTTGTAAAGGGCTTCTACCCGCTTAAAAAGTTTAGTATTTAAATAAATGGCATCGGTATTTGCAGTTAATTTAGGAGCTTCCTCTTCTTTAACCTTTTGCAATTCAGGATTGGTATTTGCACCTGTAAGCAGGTTAAAAACCATACTGGTACGATTCAGAAGTTGTCCGCTTTTTTCGATGGCTAAAATGGTATTTTCAAAACCGGGTGCTTCGGTCTGATCAGCAATTTTCTGGATTTCGTCCATTTGCTGCTTCATTCCTTCTTCCAGTGCCGGTTTAAAATCGCCGTTTTTTATTTTGTCGAAAGCAGGCGCCTGAAAGGCCAGTTCGCTTGCTTTAAAAAAAGGATTGGCCGATGAAAAGCTTTCACTGTTTTCTTCAGCATCTTTTTTGTTATTGCAAGCACCTAGAATGGCCAAGAAAGCCAGCATGGGTAAATAAGATACTTTTTTCATGAATATTTAAAAGTTAGGTTATCCATAAAAATAGTAATTTATACGCTGCAATTTTTAATAAACAAAACTGAGCTGAAACAAAAAAGCCATTTCGGTTAAGAAATGGCTTTAAAGTTTTATCTGTAACGAACTTGCTGTTGCTTATCCATCATGCCCATCTGATCTTTCATCTGTTTAATCTGATCGGCCAGCAATTTATTTTTATCTGCCTTTTTAGCTTCGGCCAGGTACATAGTTGCTTCGCGCTTGTTGCGTTTTGCCATTGCAATACCCGCTAAGCTTAATTTAGCCAGAGCAATATTATGGTCCATCTGCATCCCTAAACTCAACGCAGCCTTAAAATATTTTTCCGATTTCATTGGTGCAGTTCTGCTTTCAATTAAACCGACTAATAAGTTATAATAACCATGTTGCACTTTTATCAATTGGCTTTCGTAATTGGTTATGCGATCTAAAAACTGTTTCGCTTTAGGCATATTATCTTTTCTTAAAAACCATTGTGCCAAAAGCATGTTTTCATTAAAGAAATAAGTTACTAATACAATTATCCCCAACAAGATGGCAACAATGCCCCAAGGCCAGAAGCCGAAAACAAATAAAGCTATTGCACCACCCAATAAAGCAAACCCCGCAATTAATCTGATAATATTTGGCATAAATTCTATTCTAATTATTTTTTTTTGCAAATATCGTGTTTAAATGGCAGAATTTAGATTTTAAAACAATAATTTCATTAAAAATTTCAATCACCTAAAAAACCAGCTCGCAGCTATGAAAATCCTCCTTTCTATAACACTAATTATACTTGCCATGAATGTTTCTGCTCAAGAAGTCAATAAAAAAATCCACGATTCTGTTCATAATAAAGATATCCTGATCAATGCCTGTACGCGCGAAGGTATTACTACTTTCCCGGAGTTTAAAGAAATGTACGATCCGTTGTATAAAGCCTATATACCTGATGCTGCAACAATGATTGAACTGAAAAAACTCATCAAAAACGACAAGATTAAAATTGTTTTCGGCACCTGGTGCGGCGATAGCAAAGTGAATGTACCGAACTTCTTTAAAGTGCTGGATGATTTACATTTTAAACAAAAAAACGTAGAAATTATAGCTGTTGATGGCAACAAAAAGGCCGAAAATGGCATCCTCGATGGTTTAGAGATTTTAAGAGTACCTACCTTTATTGTTTATGATAAAAAAGGAAAAGAACTCGGAAGAATTATTGAGGGCCCCAAAACAACACTGGAAGGCGATTTACTGGCCATTTATCAGAAAAAGCCATAGTTGATGACTTATTAGACAATAGTTAATGGCTTGATAACGTTTGCCGGGCCATTGTCTATTAACCGTCAAGCAATTAGCATACTTACCAATCACATTTACCTATTACCTACAAAAACATGTCAGCAGCATTAGAACCAGGGTGGTTAGCCGTTTTAGAAGAAGAATTTGAGAAAGACTACATGATTAAGCTAAAGTCTTTTTTACAGGAAGAGAAACAGAAAGGTGCAACGGTTTATCCTAAGGGCACTGATATATTTAATGCGCTAAACACAACTCCATTTGATGAGGTGAAAGTGGTGATTTTAGGTCAGGATCCTTACCATGGTACTGGCCAGGCCCACGGACTTTCTTTTTCTGTACAACGTGGCGTTGCAGTACCACCCTCGCTAAAAAATATTTACAAGGAATTAGAAACGGATATAGAAGGTTTTAAATCGCCAGCTCACGGGAATTTAATCCATTGGGCAGAACAAGGGGTGCTGCTGTTAAATGCAACATTAACAGTACGTGCATCTGAGGCAGGTTCGCATCAAAACCGCGGCTGGGAGATCTTTACCGACGAAATTATTAAAGCTTTATCCGAGAAACGCGAGCATTTGGTTTTTCTTTTGTGGGGCAGATACGCTCAGCAAAAGGCAGCTTTAATTGATCAAAAGAAACACTACGTGCTTACTGCGGCACACCCCTCGCCTTTCTCGGCTTACAATGGCTTTTTCGGGTCAAAACACTTTTCGAAGGCCAACCAGCTATTGGTACAAAATAACCTGAAACCGATTGGTTGGAATTTGCCGGTATAATGAATACCTATTTTATCAGTGGTTTAGGAGCGGATAAGCGGATTTTTTCAAAGCTAAAGCTCAACGAGAAAATCAACATCATTCATATTGATTGGATAGATCCCAAGCAAAACGAAACACTTGCGGCTTATGCAGCGCGGTTGGGTGGGATTATAGATACCAGTCAGCCCTTTGCTTTAGTAGGTGTTTCGTTTGGCGGAATGATTGCAGTTGAAGTAGCAAAAATCTTAGCACCTATAGTAACAGTAATCATTTCCAGCACCATGATCAGTAGCCAGTTGCCGGGGCTTTACCGTTTCGCCGGCAAACTTGGATTACTAAAATTTATTCCTGCCAAACTTTTAAAGTCTTCGAATAAACTTACCCAAAATTACTATTTCGGCACCCGATCAGGCAGCGAGAAAGTATTATTAAGCAAAATCATAAAAGATACTGATCCGTATTTTTTAAAATGGGCAATTGGAAGTATACTGAGCTGGAAAAATGAAACAAGGCCTGAACGGATGTATCATATACACGGCACCCATGATAAAATTTTGTACAGTAAAACAGCACAACCCGATTTTGTAATCGAAAACGGAACCCACTTTATGGTTTACCAGAATGCAGTTGAGATTTCAGGAATTATAAACCAAATAATATTAAACACTAGTAAACATCATGCCGACCAGAAAGATATCTGATTCATTTCAGCCTCTCCACTGAAAAAAGCCCCTGAAATAAATTCAGGGTGACGACCGTGGTGTTATCACCATCCGTGAAATTGTTGCACCTGAGTAACTATCGGAATACAACGATTCGATTGTTATTAAAAGTGGTCGAGTTTAATACTCCAAAGGCACAATTGGCTCTTTCTTGGTAGTAGACATGATCATCATTGTTTGGAAGGTTTTAACCACCGAAATTTTACTGATCTTATCCATAATTAACCTTTCGTAAGCCTTAATATCTTTCACATAAACCTTCAATAAAAAATCAGCCTGTCCGGTAACGTGGTGGCATTCGGTGATTTCTTTAATCTGGTTTACTTCATCCAAAAAAATCTGAATGGTATTATTTTTATGAAAATCGAGCTGAATCTGAATAAAGGTCTTTATACCTAAACCCAGTTTTTCCTCATCTACCAAAGCATGGTAACTTTTAATATATCCAGCCATTTCCAGCTTGCGTACACGCTCTAAAGTTGGTGCAGGCGATAAACCAATTTCCTGTGATAATAGCAAATTGGTAATTCTTCCATTCTCTTGAAGAATTCTTAAAATTTTAAAGTCTATTTTATCTAATTCAGATGCCATAAAGTGTTAAAGGTATTTGAGAACACAAACATAACCAAATTATATTCTAAATTTTAACATAATTTATCATATATATTTTAAATAAAAATTTTTAGATTTACCTAAAAATTTAATTAGATACACATAAATGCAAAGTTATACCGAGGAGAACTATTTAAAGATCATTTACCACCTTGCTGAAAAGACTACTAACGTGCAAACGAACGCCATTGCAGAGCAAATGCAAACTAAACCAGCTTCGGTTACCGACATGATAAAAAAGCTGGCAGATAAAGGTTTGGTAGATTATATTAAATACCAGGGGGTTACTTTAACCGAAACAGGTAAGAATGCTGCAATAGATATTGTACGAAAACACCGTTTATGGGAAGTTTTCCTGGTTGACAAATTAAACTTTAAATGGGATGAGGTGCATGATGTAGCTGAAGAGCTGGAGCATATCAGGTCGATAGAATTGATTGAAAGACTGGATGAATTTCTGGGTTTCCCGAAAGCTGATCCACATGGCGACCCCATACCTGATAAAAACGGCCGTTTTGCCAAAACACAGTTTATCAAATTAATAGAATTAAAAGTTGGCGATTCGGGTACCATAACCGGTGTTAGCCAGCATAGCTCAGCTTTTTTAAAACATTTAGAGAAACTAGGCCTAACTCTGGGTAAACAGATAAAAATCAATGATGTTACCGATTTCGATGGTTCAGTAGAAATCCAGTTAGCAGATAAACAAGTTAATATTAGTAGGGAAGTTGCAAAACACATTTTAATTAGCAGTAATGGCAAAAACTGAATCGTTAAGTGAAGTACATCAAAGCGTAAATACAGATAAAAGAAAAGGCTGGCGAAGGATTTTATCATTTATTGGTCCGGCATACCTGATTAGCGTAGGCTATATGGACCCCGGAAACTGGGCAACCGATTTAGCCGGCGGTAGTAAGTTTGGTTACCAGCTGGTTTGGGTCTTACTCATGTCGAACCTTATTGCACTGCTTTTACAATCATTAAGTGCGCGTTTAGGTATTGTGCGTGGGCTCGATTTAGCGCAAGCTTCAAAACAAGCATATGCGCGCTGGGCAAATATCCCATTATTCGCGTTGGCACAAACAGCCATTATTGCCTGCGATCTGGCCGAAATTATTGGTATGGCCATTGGTTTACAGCTCCTTTTTGGTTTGCCGCTAATCTGGGGCATTTCGATAACCATATTCGATACCATGTTATTGCTTTTCCTGCTCAATAAGGGAATGCGTGCCATGGAAGGTTTTATTGTATCGATGGTGTTTATTGTGGGTATTTCGTTTTTAGTTGAAATGTTTATTGTAGAACCATCGTTAAGGGAGGTTGTTAAAGGTTTCGAACCCTCTATATTAACGGGCGATGCTTTGTATATTGCCATTGGGATTATTGGCGCTACGGTAATGCCCCATAACCTTTACCTGCATTCCTCGCTGGTGCAAACACGCAAAATAGAGCGCAGCAACAAAGGGATTAAAGAAGCCTTAAAATTTAACCTGATTGATACCACTGTGGCATTGAATCTCGCCTTCTTTGTAAATGCAGCCATCCTTATTTTAGCAGGAGCAGCCTTTTATAAGAACGGATTACACGAAGTTGCCGAAATACAGGATGCCCATAAACTGCTTTCGAATATTTTTGGCAATGTAGCCCCAACCCTCTTTGCCATTGCTTTAATAGCAGCCGGACAGAGCTCTACCGTTACCGGAACATTAGCCGGGCAAATAATTATGGAAGGCCATATTAATTTACGTATCCAGCCTTGGTTGCGAAGGTTAATTACCCGTTTACTGGCCATTATCCCAGCTTTCTTTACTATCTTACATTATGGCGAAGATGCTTTGGGTGGCCTACTGGTACTGAGCCAGGTGGTTTTGAGTTTACAGCTTGGTTTTGCCATCATCCCGCTAATTCACTTCACCTCTGATAAAAAACTGATGAAAGATTTTGCCATTAAACCCTGGGTAAAGGTATTGGCCTGGGCCAGTGCACTGGTAATTATCGCACTTAATGTAAAACTAGTAATTGAAGAAATTGGTGACTGGGCAAAAGACGCTAACAACTGGTGGATTTATGTGATCGTAATTCCCGCTCTAATCCTCGTTGTGCTACTTTTGTTATACGTTTTCTTCCATCCGATGATAGAAAGTAAAAGAAATGCAAGCAAACAACTTGTACCACATGGCAATGCGCTTGATATCGGTAAAATTGAAAAAATCAGCTACAAAAGGATTGGTATTGCGGTAGATTTTTCGAAAAACGATAGAAATACAATCAGACATGCCTTAATTCAAGGAGGGAAAGGTGCGCACTATTACTTAATACATGTAGTAGAAACTGCTGCTGCCCGTTATCTCGGCAAGGAAGTAATGGACCATGAAACGCAAAGCGATGCAGCAAACCTCGATAAATACATCGCTAATCTTGGCGATTTAGGCTACGATGCCACTCCATTTATTGGTTTTGGAAGCACTGCAAAAGCCATTGCCGATATCAGCAACGAAAACGAAATGGAGCTACTGGTAATGGGTGCCCACGGGCATAAAGGTCTTAAAGACCTTATTTTTGGCACTACAGTAGATTCGGTAAGACATAAGGTAAAAATACCGGTATTGATTATCAGGTAGGCGGGTTATTTACCCACTACCTTCATCATTTTTTTTATTCCGCCATCGCCCGATTCGTATAACAATAATTTACCTGCCGGTGAATATAAATACATTGCAGGATACTGTTTAGGCAAAAAGGTTGGGATAAACATGCGTTTTTTATCCTGCAGCACCAATACGTTTGGCTTGGTATTTAAGCCTTTAGCATACGAATTGAAAAACTGAGGGATAATATAACCTTCATCCATGGTAATCATGTAAATGTTTACATCTTTAAACTGGGTATAATTGGTATTCAGCAGCTTGCTTTCTCTCTGGCAGTGATCGCAGGTACAATCGAACAAAATGAAAAGGTTTTTCTTTCCCTGTTTAATATCTCCGTTTGAAAAAGCCTTTCCATCCAATTTATAAAAGGTAAACTGAGGCAGTAAGGTAGGCTGTTGTGCTTTTAACTGAACGGTGGTAGCAAGCAATAAGATTAAAAGTAGGTTTCTGAATTTCATTTTTGATAGTTAAAGTCCAAACTTAAATGAATAAATGCGAACATAATAATATATCATTAGCTTTTACAAACTGATGAAGATTTTTAACGGCCTGTATAGATTATCCGGTTTTAAAAAGCAGAAAACATATTTGAAAATAAAAGCAAGTTTTCCATGGCAATTGAAGCCCCGCCATAGGGAACAGGGGCCTGGGAAATGCAACTGAACGGTTTAAGTTCCATGCACCAGCCGAGGTTAAATAAACCCGCTTTCCCTCCTGTCAATTCCCTTCAAATTGGCAGGAGGGAAAGCGGGACTGAAGATACCAAAAGGGATAGCTGTACATTTCCCAATCACACCTCATTACCAAAAGAAGTCAAGTTTGAATATGCAAATCGCTATAAAACTTGACTTCTTTAAACTGTACAATTAAAAATTAAATTATCACGTCAATTTTTAAGATATTTGCAACCCGAAACTATAATTATACAATTGTATAATTATAGTAATTACATATACTTTATAAAATTTTGAAAAACGATATCAATATAAAAAATAAAAGAGCCTATTTCGATTACAACCTGATAGACAAGTATGTAGCCGGAATTGCCCTTTTAGGCACTGAAATAAAAGCGATCAGACAAGGAAAAGCCAACATGACTGATGCATTCTGCACGTTTATTGGGGGAATCCTATATGTACGCAACCTGCATGTTTCGGAATATAGCCACAGTTCCTTTTATCACCACGATATTAAACGCGACCGTGCACTATTACTGCAAAAGAAAGAACTCCGGAAATTAAAACTAAAAGGCGAAGAAAAGGGCTACACCATCGTTCCTTTACGCATTTTTATTAACGAAAGAGGTTTCGCCAAAATGGAAATTGCCTTAGCACAAGGTAAAAAGGAATTCGATAAACGCGATAGCATTAAAGATAGAGATACCAAACGGGAATTAGATAGGGCGTTGAAAAGGTAAGTTAGTTGGAAGTTGGGGGTTTGGAGTTGCGAGTCTACTCAAAACTCCAGCCTTATGACTCCAAACTTAATCACCACGCCTGGTCGCCTACTAAAGGCACAAACCTGAAAGTATCCAATACAATTTTCTCGTAATCGGTTTCACTTACACGGATTACAGTAACCATTTTCTGAGTTTGCTCATCTCCTACCGGAATAACAAGAATACCGCCAATTTTTAACTGTTTCAATAAGATTTCGGGAACCAACGGTGCGCCGGCGGTAACAATTATCTTATCATATGGCGCATGTTTGGCAATGCCTTTTGAACCATCGCCACAATAAAAAGTAGGCTTATACCCCATTCCTGGCAAAACCTGAATGGTTCTGTTATAAATATTCTCTTGTCTTTCAATTGTATAAACCTTGGCGCCCAGCTCCATTAAAATGCAGGTTTGATAGCCAGATCCTGTACCAATTTCGAGCACTTTATCTCCTTTTTTAATGTGTAGCAATTCGCTCTGATAAGCCACGGTATAGGGTTGCGAAATGGTTTGCCCATCGCCGATAGGAAAAGCAATATCTTTATAAGCCTGGTTCCAGAAAGTCTCGTCGAAAAAGAAATGACGGGGCACTTTGCCAATGGCTTTTAGTACGCTCTCATCTTCAATTCCGCGAGATCTCAACAACTCGACTAATTTTTTTCTAGCTCCCCGCTCCCTATAATTATCAACAAATTTATACGCCATGAAGTTTCAAAATTAGCCTTTTTAAATCGTGTTTCAAGAGAATTATAGAATTTAGCCTGGGATTAATGATTGAATACCTGAGTTAGAGAAGGATACATTATCAACATAAATTTACTGATTTTTGAATTAAAAAATGAGCGAAGGATGGAATTATAGAATGAGTGAATGCTTGAAGGATAGAATGAGTGAGTGCCTGAATAACCTTAACATTCAAAACTCAATCATTCAAAATCGATCATTCAAAACTTTCTAGTATGGATCAACATCTATCTGTGTAAAAACACCTTTAAACTCTTTGGTTGCATTAAACTCGGTTAATGTTTCGCGCAGGGCATCTTTAACCTTCTGAATAGCGGTATGCTTATCGGCTTTGATAATAATTTGTTTGATATAAAGATTGCGTACGCGGGTAACCAAAGGCTGCTCGGGACCTAAAACTCTTTTACCAAATTTTGCTTTAAGGATATTGGCCAGGGTTAATGCAGCATGATCGAGCACATGCGAATCTTTGTGTTTAATGTACAGGAATATCATCCTCGAAAAAGGGGGATACAAGAACTTTTCGCGTTCTGCAATTTCATCGTTGTACATCCCTTCGTAATCGTTGTTTACCACCTGCTTAATAATACGATTTTCGGCATCGTAAGTCTGGATGCACACATTTCCCTGATCGGCCCTACGCCCTGCCCTGCCCGCAACCTGCGCCAGCAACTGAAAACTTCGCTCGTAAGCCCTGAAATCGGGATAACCCAAAAGCGTATCGGCATTAATTACCCCGATCAAACTAAGGTTATCAAAATCCAATCCTTTGGCTACCATTTGGGTACCAATCAGAATGTCTGTTTTCTTTTCCTGGAAATCATTTAAAATCTGCTGAAGGCCGTTTTTGGTCCGGGTACTGTCCATATCCAAACGGGCAATGGTAACCTCCGGATACAGCAGCCTCAGCTCCTCTTCAATACGCTCGGTACCGAAGCCTTTTTGTTCAACATGCACAGAACCACAAGCAGGGCAAATGTTAACGCTGCTTTGCTGATAACCACAATAATGGCAATGTAATTTACCGCTGCTTTTATGATAGGTTAAACTTACATCGCAGTTAACACATTTGGGCGCATAACCACAGGTAGCGCAAATGAGAATGGTTGCATAACCCCTTCTGTTTTGAAACAACACAATTTGTTCTTTCTTCGAAAGCGCCAGATCAATATCTTTAATCAGCACACTCGAAAAATACGAACTCATCGTCTTTTTCTTGGTTTCTTCAGAGATGCTTACTACTTGCTGGTTAGGCAGTTGCACACCACCAAAACGCTCTTTCATTTCTACCAAACCATACTTACCTTGTAAGGCATTGTAATAACTTTCAAGTGATGGCGTAGCAGAGCCCAGCACTACCTTAGCCTGGTGCAGATATCCTAAATAAATAGCTGCATCTCTGGCCTGATAACGCGGCGCCGGATCGTATTGTTTATAAGAAGGTTCGTGTTCTTCGTCTACAACAATTAATTTAAGGTGCTGAAAAGGTAAGAAAACTGCCGAACGGGCTCCCAAAACTACCTTAAAAGCACCCGTCCTTACTTTATTCCAGATTTCGACCCTTTCGTTATTGTTAAATTTAGAATGGTATACCCCTATTGAATTGCCAAAATAGCGTTTTATCCGTTCTACAATTTGTGTAGTTAAGGCAATCTCAGGCAGGAGGAATAACACCTGGCCATCAGTATGCTGAATAATTTCTTCAATCAGCTTGATATATACTTGTGTTTTACCAGATGCAGTTACACCATGCAGCAATACCACTTCTTTTTCTTCAAAATAATGGTTAATCTGCGTTAAAGCCTGCTGCTGACCTTCATTCAACTCAAAATTAACGTTAAATGCTTCATCTTGGGCTGCCAACCGGCTAACTGGTCGCTTCATCACCACAAAAATATCTTTATCAGTAAGTGCCTTTAATGCCGCAGGTCCGCAATTACTCTCTTCTAAAAGTTGTTCTTTAGAGACTGGCAAATTCGATTTTTGCAGTTTAAGGTAGGCCAATAAAGCATCTAATTGCTTAGGCGCGCGGTCTAAAACATTAAAAAGCTGTTTTAAGTTTTCTTCGTCGCTGTAAAAATCGTTCAGCATTACGAACGATTTAAGCAGTGGTTTATATTTTTGGACCACTTCTTCTGCCACGAGCACCAGCATTTTATCTAACAACTGGTTAATTATAGGGTAAACGGTTTTTTGCCCCAGCAACTTGGAAACATCGTTAACGGTAAGTTTTTCCTGTTTTTTAAGTGCAGAAATAATTACTTCCTCTTTATCTGTAAGTTTAGTTTCTTCGTCGTAATCCTCGCGCAGGATCAGAATTGTTTCGCTGGCTAGCTTTAAGCTTGCAGGCAAAGCCGCAGCCATTACATCGCCCTCATTACACATGTAATAATTGGTCATCCAGGTCCAGAACTTAAGCTGGGTGGGCGTAATTACGGGTTCGTTATCAATTACATCAATAATATATTTTGCTTCGTAAACGGTAGGCGGAACGGTGGTAATACCACTAATTAAAGCGGTATATATGCGGTGTTTGCCAAACTGAACCACTACGCGTTTCCCGATAGCAATCTGCTCATTAAGATCAAAAGGTACACGATAGGTATAGTTTTTTGCCAGAGATAAGGGCAAAATAACTTCAACAAAAAGTGTTTCTCTTTCTGTAAATATATCGTTTTCGTAAGTATTCATTATTTATCTTTAAATGCTGCAAAAAAGAGCATTATCCATCCCAACACAAATAAAAGTCCGCCAATTGGTGTTAATGGACCAATAAACGAGGTAAACTCTAAGTGCGATATGCTACGGGTAGCTAACAAATACAGCGAGCCCGAAAAAAGTACAATCCCAAAAGTAAAGCAGAAGTAAGCAATATTGATCAGTTTATTGCGGTAACGCGCAAAGGTAGATAGATACAGCAATGCAAAAGTGTGGTAGAACTGGTAATCAACCCCTTTTTGCCAGATTTCAAGTGAAGGTGCATCTATCAAAGCTTTTAGGCCATGAGCGCCAAAGGCACCCAATAGAACAGCAACAACACCAAAAAAAGAAGCAGTAAGGATTATTCGTTTATTCATAGTTCTTTGCTATAAGCAATCGCTAAATTAATAAATTGACAAAGAACTTCTCACTAATCAATGTAATAAATTAAATTTGTTGCACAGCAGATGAAAAAGATCGTAATTCTAACAAGCGCATTATTTTTGGGTGTAGCCCTAATGGCTTACCTCTATTTTTCGAGATTAGGGATTGAAAACAATGCAAAAGATTTGGCCCTGCAATCGGCAACCAATAATGGGGCACTAGTATTTTCATTTCAAAACGATAAGGGTTTTTATAATATTATGGAGGGGCAGGAACTGATTCAACAGGTTTTAGGCCAAGACAAAATGAGCCTGTTAACTCAGCTAAAAACCAGTATTATTGATGACAATACCCTGAACAGATACATTAAAGATCAGCAGGTTTATATTAGCGTGCTGCCTGACACCAATAAAACCTTAAATTTCCTTATCACTATTCAGCTTTCACCTGAACATGATATTAAAAAGTTTTACGATCAGCTAAAATCAAAAGCAGCAATCAGCCAAAACTCAAAGAATATTTACAGTGTGAAACTAAACGACAACCAAAGTGTTTTCATGGGTGTACAAAGCCAGGTAATAACGGTATCTACTTCGTTAAAACTGATTAAAGATGCAAGTATTCGTTTAACCGAAAATCCCTTTACTGAGTTTATTAAGGAGAATAACCACCAAATTAAAAATGTACTCGCTCATGTTTACATTAATTTTAACCAGGCGCCATTATTGCTTAAAAGCATTATAGCGGGTAATATTAACGGCGAAATTGCGGTATTTGATAAACAGAATAGCTATGCTATCCTCAATTACAATTTCAGCAAAGAGAAAATCCTCTTTAACGGAAACACCCAATTAAAAGATCCTAACAACTACCTTAAACTGTTCGAAAACACACCTGCACAAAACACCACCATACAAAATATCTTACCCGATAACACAGCCAATTATGTAATGTATGCTTTTGATGATTATGCTAAATGGTTGGGCAAATTAAACAACTGGCAACAGCAGAATAAAACAGCAGAACAGTCCAGTACCGTTATCAAAAACATTAAAGACCAGTATCGGGTTGATTTAAATACGATATTTCCTGTTTATACTAAAAACCAGTTTGTAACTTTTCAGCTCAGCACAACCGAAAAACTGGGTGCAATTGCCTTAAGTAACGGCGAAAAAGTACGACAACTGTTGCTGGATGTAAGTGCAGATTACAATGAAGACATTAAGCTCTTTAAATCATCAGATATTTTGGTGAGCTATTTCGGTGAGCCCTTTAAAAAATTCGGCAAACCCTATTATACAGTTATTGATAATAATTTAATTGTAGCCAACAACGCCAGCACCATTCAGGTATTTTTGAACAATTACAAAAACAACCGGCTTTTAATACAAACCCCACAGTATTTAGATGCGATAAATCAGATTTCGAATACTTCAAATGTGAATTATTACATCAATACCAAAAATTCATCGGCTATCTTTAGAGATAACATCCAAATGCCTTTTTACAAACATTTAAGGGCAGATAGTGGTTTAAAAAGTTTCGATACTTTTTGTTATCAGCTAAGTGCAGACCGCGATAAATTTATCACCAACTTACTATTAAACAAATATTTAAAACCAGAAATACCAGATTCACTAAGCAACCGTTAATAAAAAGAACCGTCCCAAGAACTAATTTACATGAAGAAACTTTTACTTACGTTACTGGCAGTAGCCGGCTTCGGGGTAGCAAATGCTCAGCAATACGCGCTTTTTGGCACGAAAACCATGTTCGATGCATTCGAAAACCCATCTCAAAAATCGTTTACTTTAGATTCGTCGCGAAAATTTTCTTCCAACTTCTTTCTGCCCTATTTTGGTACAAATGCCATTAACAAAGGAAGCTCTAAGTTTACGATCCGCAAATTAACACAAGAGGGTACCTGGGATACCGAAGGCTTACCATTGGGTACAGGCGAGGTTAACCACTTTTTCGAAAACAGCAATATTTACGTTGCGGCCTTCCGTCTTTTTAAATCGTACAAATACCAGAAAGAAATGGGCTTTGCCTGGCAAATCAGATCAGACGCCCATATCGATTACACCAATGAAACCCTGGCCATTTTTGATTCGTACGAGCGCTTTACCCCAGGAAGGGAATACACTGGCATATTCGATACCAAAGGTTACCAGCAAACTTACCACCAATTTAGCTTTACTTACCGCGAAAACTGGAATAAACGTCTCGCTTTTGGTTTAAAAGCCAGTTTGCTGAGCGGTATGGTTTACAATAAACTTGATGTTAAAGATTCTTACCTCTACATCGACCCTAGTGCATCGGCCATGTTAATTGGCTTAAGAGGCACTTATTCCGCAAACTTCTCTGATTTTAATGAAGTAGATAAAAAAACATTCTTCCCTAATTTTAAAAACCCCGGTCTGTCTTTTGGCTTCGGAACTAACTATACCACCAAAAAAGGGCTATTTTTAATGGCAAACGTTAAAGATCTTGGTTTTATATGGTGGCGGAGCAATACACACAGAAATACAGTAGACCAATCGAAGGTGATTGAAAACCTGGAAAACAACCAATCCAACACCAACCAGGAGATTGAAGACATATTTCTTTTATCGGAGCAAAGCAAAAAGTTTTTAGCACCTACAAATGCTAAAATTGATGTATTTGTATCTAAACGTTACGGCTTTTACAAACCTGCTTTAGCAGTTTCGAAGAATTTGTTTTACAAAGGCGGGGATATTGCTTTTGTAAACACCTTTATTGCCAACGATTTTTCGGCCAGTGTTACTCCCTTGTATAATTTAAATCAGGTATTTATGGTAGGTGTACAAGCTAAATACCAAACGCCTAACTTCGAATTATTTCTGGGATCGGATAACCTGATTGCCACCAGTTTTCAAACCCTTGGTACCATTAAAAACGACGCTACAGTAGGCAGTGGACCAAATGGGGCATCGTTTTATATGGGTGTAGGCATTAAGTTTGGAAACGTAGTAAACCATCCTCAATTTAGCGACGTAATGCCTGGCATTAACGATAATGAAGGTGGAAGTTTCTTTAAAAGCCTATTCTCGATATTTAAAAGAAGATAAATAATTTTAGGGTTGCGCCTGCTGCTTTTTAGATTGCGTAACCACAAAATCTTTGAGATAAAAAGGTTCGAAATAAGCTACATCTTCAAAGTTTCTTTGCTGAAAAGCAGTTTCGGCCAATGCCGACATGTAAGTAGCAGCATTGAAGTTAGCAGCATCGAAGTATGCATTTTCGTGGGTTAAAACGGCGGCGCATTTCGCTGCCCCGTCACCTAGGAAAGTAACCTTATTTATTGAAAGTAAGTCAGAAAAGCTAGTTTCGTCTATAATTTTAGCTTCAGTTGGTAAAAGTACATCCAGCGTGATATCAAAAACCGAAGTATAAACTTCCATACGGCGCGCATCAATCATCGAACAAATTAACCCTTTATACTCCGGGTTTTCAGACTGGAAACCAGCCGCCATCATTTTTAGCGTTTCGATGGCGATTAACGGCTTATCTAGAGCGTAACATAAACCCTTGGCAGTAGAAACCCCAATTCGCAAGCCCGTGTAAGAACCAGGACCTTTACTCACCGCAATGGCATCGAGTTCGCTATAGTTAACACCGGCAGTTCTCAACACTTCATCAATAAACAGGGTGAGCTTACTGGCATGCAGATTTTGCCCTATTTCTTCCTTTACCGAAACTGTTTTCCCATTAACCGATAAAGCAACTGAACAAACCGCTGTAGCTGTTTCTATTTGAAGTATTTTAGCCATGGGTGCAAAGATATTAAAAAATGGAAGATGGAAGGGGTATAATGGAAGATGGATCGGGCTAGTCCACAGTTTTCAGGCTGAACTCAGCAATAGACTCCCCTTCTTACTGTATCATACTTAGCACATTTTTCATCCCAAATGCAATGAAGGATCAAACGAAATAGATTTCTCCGTTGCGTTGCACTTCAGTCGAAATGACTGATTAAGGTTGGAATGATTGAAAATGGAATCAATCAAAAGATTGACTAACCAAGCTCCAGTTTTCTATTGGCAATATGCAGTAACTAATGAATAACCATCAATAAAATAGTTTCTACTACTGGGGGTTTCACATTTAAAGCCACAATTAACCAACTTAAACATTTAAACGATTAACCAGATGATGACAAATGAATTAATCAACCCCTAAGGAACCGGATCGTGCCCATGTTTGCCCCAGGGATGACAGCGGCCAATGCGCTTAAGCGCCATCCAGCCACCTTTAAAGGGCCCGTACTTTTTAATGGCTTCTATTCCGTACTGCGAACAGGTTGGTGTAAACCTGCAATTTGCACCTAGCATAGGCGAAACGGCATACTGGTATACTTTTATCAAGCCTAAAAAGAACCAACCAAACAGTTTATTGATGAACTTCATCGGGCTGAATTAAGTTTTGGAATCGCTTAAATGTAGCTATGAGTTTTTTCTCGATAAAGGCAAATTCGTATTTACTTTTCCCTACAAATTGAATAGAAAACAACAGCAACCCTTTATTGGTTGGTAAGGGAAAATATAATTGATTTTGTTTATTCAGGCGGTAAGCCTCACGAATACGGCGTTTAAGCAGATTGCGGTCTACTGCACGCTTGTATCTTTTTTTAGGAACATTGATCACCACCTGGGCGGGTACATCGGCTGGCTGATCGACAAAAAGATAGGAAACCCGAAAAGGATATAATAAAAAAGAAGAACCGTTTTTAAACAACAGGTCTAAATGTTTCCTGCTGCATAACCGTTCTTCTTTTCTGAATGTGTACATATATTTTGATTGATAACTGCAGATTTTGATCTGCCAATTCCGGATTTACGGAAAAGCAATCAAAATTATGCTTTATGCTTGCGTTCGTCAGAAACTGTTAATCTTTTTCTTCCTTTAGCACGACGTGATGCTAATACTCGTCTGCCGTTAGCTGTTGCCATTCTTTCGCGGAAGCCGTGTTTGTTTCTTCTCTTTCTTTGCGAAGGTTGGTATGTTCTTTTCATGACTGTATATTATCTATTGTAAAATTAAGAGGTGCAAATATAAAGCGATTTCTCTACAAATGCAAGAGTGATTAATTATTATTTTTTCTATTTAGCTGCAAATGTAATAATTCTTTTTAAAAAGCTGTTTGTTTCATTGCAATGAACGAGATTTTAATGGGTAATTATAATCCAAGGGCCGCCTTTAATTTTACATAACCCGTTTTGCTTACCGGAAGCCAGATATCTGATTTTAACAGCACCACATAGCTGTCTTTCTCTTTAAGCTCTATTTTGGTTACTTGCGCGAGGTTAATGATATATGAACGGTGTATCCTGATAAACTGGCTTACATCGAGTGTCTGCTCAAAATAAGCCATGGTTTTATTCTTGTAGTAAACACCTTCAATAGTACTCAGTTTTACATAGTCATCATCAGCCTCGAGGTAATTGATATCGGCAACGGGGATAATTTTAATTACCCCATCTTTTTTAACCACTACCCTATTGTTCTGCGCCGGACTTAACGCTGCTGCATCTAAAACAGCCTCCGTATTTTCGATTTGGTTTAATTTGGTCGGTATTTTTTTAACTGCGGCATCAAAACGCGATTTATCAATTGGTTTAAGCAGGTAATCTACTGCATTTACTTCAAAAGCTTTAATGGCATATTCATCAAAAGCAGTCGTAAAAATCACGGCAGGCTTATCTTCAACGAGCTCCAACATTTCGAAACCGCTAATTTTTGGCATTTGAATATCCAAAAAAATCAGATCGGGTTTGTACTGGGTAATCGCTTTTAAGCCTTCAAAACCATCTCCACATTCGGCAACAATCTCTATTTCTGCATGATCGGAAAGGTAGAATTTTACAATATCTCTAGCTAAAGGCTCATCATCAATTAGTATTGTTCTGATCATTTTTTTGTGGAATTTTTAGGGTGGTAATATATAAATTATTTGCCTCAATATCGGTCTGTAACAGATGTGTATTCGCAAATAGCAGATATAACCTCCGTTTAATAGCACTTAAACCAAATCCGGTGCCTCCAGCCGCCTTCATTTCAGGATCGAAAGGATTTTGTACACGTAATGACAGCAGGTTCTGTTCTACAGTAACATCTATCTTAATGGTAATGCCAGCCGAAGTATTGTAAAGCCCGAACTTAATGGCGTTTTCTACAATAGGTTGCAATAAAGTACCGGGTAAACAAAGTTTCAAGGTATCTTCAGCAACATTTACTTCAATATTTAAACGGTGACTAAACCTTACTTTTTCGATATCCAGATACAACTGAATGTATTCCATTTCCTCCTCTACCGATACCCATAATTCATCATCGCGTTTTAAGGTACCACGTAAAAAGGAAGCCAGTTTAGTAATCATTACCCCCGCCTCTTTTGGATTAACCATGGTTAGCGCAAATACCGAATTTAAGCTGTTGAACAAAAAATGCGGTTGTAACTGATGCCTTAATTTATTTAGCTCTGCTTCTTTGGCCAGACTTTTAGCTGCCGAAAGTCTTTCGTGTGTTTCAGACTGTTCTTCTAACCGATACCACAAAATATTGGCCAGCGCACACCAGCCCAGGCACATGAAAGAAATTAAGCCACGAAAAGCAAAAGAAAAATTATAAAAATCATTGTATTCTTTAAAATCAGCAAAAATGTAGAGTAAAGAATATTTTGCCGCAAAAATAATAACAAAGGTAAGCGCTATGGTTACAATGAGCACGTACAGAATACGTTCATTTTTAGGCTGGTAATAGCCCAGCATGTTGCTGATACCGATACATGCCAATGCCAATAAAATATTATTGATCAGGCTATCTGTAACCGATATCCACCAGGAAAAGCTTACAACGTAATGCAGTCCAACAGCACACAATATCACCCAAACTACCGCAAAGGAAAGTGATGTTTTTTGTATCTGTGGAACGGATAAAGGTCTAGTTGTCAAAACGGTTTTGATTAGTTAATGATTGATTTCGGTGTTTAAGCTTTTCCAGATATTGATCAACCGATTCGGGTTCAACAATGCTGGAACTGATCTCAACACCATCAGCGAGTTCTTCTACTGCTGATATTCCCCCAACACCGATAAACTTCCACACCACTTTTTCTCCTTTACAGTTATTAAATGGTGGGTTAAAATTTACTGCATTTAATCTGGCTTTATCCAATGCTTCCAATTGCCCGCCAGCTTGTATTAAACGCGTTTGTTCATTAAATTGTGGTGCATGTTTTCCTGCACCACAAATTACCTGGAAAATACAATTTACAGCAAACCATTTCATAGGCGATGATTTTAATTAACATTAAAAACTTTTTATCTCTATTCCTCCAAACAAGGCTGTACCACTTAAAATCAGCGTTTTCTGCATTTCGCTTACCGGCATGGTATGTGCGCGCTTATCTTCAACGCTACCAAACAATGCGGTTACATTCGATTTGATTGCCCAGTTTGGTGGTACAATTAATTTAATGCCTCCAAATACTGCAGTTACATCAAGTGAAACCGTATCCGCAAAATCGGCCTGGGTCATTACAATATCCGCGCCTCCAAAAACAGCTGAAATATCGCCCCCCTGAAAGTTTTTAGAATAAACCGTTTGATGGCTTCCACCAAAAACAGCCAATACATCTATAATATCGTTGTTGTTTGCCGTTTTATCGTAACCAAAAGTTGTCTGATCAACATACTTTTCTTTCCTATCTTTCCTGCGCCTGCCAAACAAGCCTTCTTCTTTAAGTGAATTCTTGGGTCTGAAGATTAAAAAGCCTCCCACTATTACCAGTCCAAGACCTAAAGCGTATTTCGAAAGATCGAAATCAAGGCCCATATTATCAAGGGTATTGTAAGACCCGATTAAAACCAGTATCAACCAACCTATACCCCTAAAGTTACGGCGTGCACCAATAAAAAGCCCGAGTACAATTAAAAAATTAGACCAGCTAAATATCCAGCGTGGAATATCGAGTCCCATATTGTTTAACAAAAAAGCAAGCCCGATGATGACTATCAGTACGCCACTCCAAACCCTTCCAGAGTTTTTAATGTGGCTATTATCGTTTATATTAAGATTTTCCATTTGTGTTGCATTATTTAATAACCAAAAGTATCGATAAGATTAAGAGCAGCCTATATGGCCAGTGCAGAAAATGGATAAAAGGCGGTAAATAACCTCATTTTATCGGTGAAAATTATTTTGTTACTTTGAAATATGAAATTCCTCCTGATTATTATTGGCCTGGCCATTGGCAACAACCTCTGCGCACAGGATATGAGCAGCCATTATAAAATTTTCGATGTAAAAAAACAAAAAAAGGTAACGCTGGATGATATAATTTCTGACATGGACAATGCAGATGTGCTTTTTTTCGGCGAAGACCACAACGATTCGGTTGGGCATTACCTTGAAGCTGAAATTTTCAAAAAACTAAGTAACAGGTACCCGCAAAAAACAGCTTTATCGTTAGAGATGTTTCACACAGATGTGCAACCCGTGGTAAATGAATACCTGGCAGGATCGATTTCGGAAAAGAACTTTATTAAAGAAGGCCGTGCCTGGGGAAACTATAGTGACTACAGGCCTTTGATAGAGCAGGCCAAAAAGCTAAAGCTACAGGTAATTGCGGCAAATGCAGCTGCACGCTATAGCAACGCAGTTACTATGGGTGGTTTAAAGGCTTTAGAGAACCTACCTAAAAGCTCGCTCAGTTTTTTACCTCCACTCCCTATCGATACGGCACAAGGCAAATATTACGATAAATTTACAGCAACTCTAGGTGGCCATAATATGGGTTCGATGAAAATTTACCAAACACAAAATTTATGGGATGCAACCATGGCCTGGTCTATCGGTAAGTTTGCCAAATTGAATAAAGGCACTAAGATACTGCAACTTAACGGGCGTTTTCACAGTGACGAAAAACTGGGTACCCTGGCCAGACTGGCTCAATTCAATCCAAAATTAAAAATATTAAATATTTCTTCTTTTCCTGATGAAAGCTTTGGGCAACCAGATTGGGAAAAATTTAAAAACCTGGGCGATTATATTATTATTACCGACCCTGGTGTTAAAAGAAGTTATTAAAAAAAGCTCCGCAGGCGGGATGAATCTGCGGAGCTTATATGTTAGGCTTTTGTTTTCAGCAAATCTCTGATTTCCGTTAAAAGCACTTCTTCTTTTGTTGGTGCAGGTGGCGCAGCTGCCGCAACCGCTTCTTCTTTACGTTTCATTTGATTAATGGCTTTAACCATCAGGAAGATTACCAATGCCAGTAAAAGAAAATTGATGGCTACGGTTATAAAGTTACCATAAGCAAAAATTGCTGCACCATCTATTTTTTTGGCATCAGCCAATGCTGTTCCTTCTGGCACAGCCCCCGCAGTACTACGTACATGTTGCTAAAATCGGGTTTACCTATAATTGCAGCAACAACAGGCATTACCAAATCGTTAACTACACTATCGATTATTTTTCCGAAAGCACCACCGATAATTACCCCTACGGCAAGGTCCATTACGTTGCCTTTTATGGCAAACTCTTTAAATTCTTTTGCAAATCCCATTTTAAATTAAGTTTTAGTTTTTTATTAAAATTAGCAAACTTTAATTTGAATCCAAATGTTTAGGAAATAATTTAAAAACCGAACATATCAACAGCATTTAGGCCAATTCAGGAAAATATCTGAAATCTATTGTTTATTTTTGCCCATTCTTTTATATATACTATGCTAAAGCAACACCTACAACAAAAATTATTACAAAAGTTATCACCACAGCAAATACAGTTTATTAAGCTGTTGCAGGTGCCTACTGTTGCTTTAGATACCCGTGTAAAAGAGGAGCTTGAAGAAAATCCGGCATTGGAAGATCCTAGTTTAATGACCCAGGATGAGCCCAAAAGCGAATACGATGATTTAAATGATAGTCCGGATGATTACGAACAATCATCAGAAGACACCAGTATGGATGAGTTTAATGTGGATGATTACCTGCAAGACGACTCGGTCAACGATTATAGCACCAATTATAATAATGGTGATGATGATGAAGAGAAAAAAGAAACTCCAATTGCCATTGAAAGTACTTTTTTCGAAAGTTTACAAGAACAGCTAGATCTTATTCCCCTATCTGACCAGGATTTTATTATCGGTAAACAGATTATAGGCAGTTTAGATGACGACGGCTACTTACGTCGTCCGCTGGGTTCGATGATTGATGACCTTGCTTTCTCTCAAAATGTAATGGTTGAAGAGGAAGATGTGCTCGAAATGTTAAAGTTGATTCAAAGCTTTGATCCTCCGGGCATTGGCGCCAGAGACCTTAAAGAATGTTTACTAATCCAGTTAAAACGTAAAGATACGCACAACCCCATTATTGTTAAAGCAATGAACGTGGTAGAAAATTATCTCGATGAATTTACCCGTAAACATTATGACAAACTGGAAAAAAGTTTAGGCTTAGACAGCGAGGAGCTTAAAGAAGTGGTGAGCGAAATATTGCGTTTAAACCCTAAACCAGGTGATGCCAATCAGGTAACGACCAAGCAGATGCAGATTATCCCCGATTTTCACATCAGCAATAACGATGGCGTACTGATTTTGACCTTAAACTCTAAAAACGCCCCTGAACTAAAAGTAAGCCGCTCTTACCAGGAAATGTTTGAGCATTACGATAAGGCTTCGTCAAAAGATAAAAAACTAAAAGAGGCCGTTCAGTTTGTAAAACAGAAACTGGATTCGGCACGGTGGTTTATTGATGCCATAAAACAGCGCCAGCAAACCTTGCTAAAAACCATGAATGCCATTATGCATTATCAGTATGAATATTTTTTAACGGCTGATGAGCGTAAAATGCGCCCAATGATCTTAAAAGATATTGCCGATAAAATTGATATGGATATTTCAACCGTATCACGTGTGGCCAACTCTAAATACGTGCAAACCGAATTTGGTACTTTCCTGTTAAAATCTTTCTTCTCAGAAGCTATCCAAACTGAAAACGGCGAGGAAGTTTCCAACAAAGAAGTTAAAAAGATATTGGAAGATTGCATTGGTAACGAAGATAAGCGTAAACCTTTAGCAGACGAGAAGCTAACCGAAATATTAAAGGAAAGAGGTTACAACATTGCCAGAAGAACAGTTGCCAAGTACCGTGAGCAAATGAACATCCCTGTGGCTCGTTTAAGAAAAGAACTTTAGGCAGTTGGCAGTTTTAGATTCCGGTTTTCAGTTATAATTAATATCTGAAATTATTGAATTGTAAACTACCAACTGAAAACTGACCTACCACATTTTAATGTACGAAGGAACTTTGTAGATATTGTTAAGCATTAAGCCCAAAACAATTTCATGGCTACCATTGCTTACTTGATTTAGTGCAGAGGTAGAAAAATCGTACGAATAAGTCAGATTAACCATCTTACCGATATTAAATCCAGCCATGGCCGAGAAAGAATCATCTTTGCGGTAGCTGCCTCCCAACCAAACTTTATCTTTAAAGGCCAGCTTCATATTCAGATCGACTGATACTGGTGCTGGCGAAACATATTTAACCATTACAGAAGGAATTGCCGAAATTTCGTCATCTACAAAAAACTTATAACCTGCTGTAGCAAAATAATGCGGCACTTCTTTACCTAAATTGTAGCTGTTTTCTCCTGTAAAGCTCAACTTTTGAGGCAAAATCTGCTGTACCGATACACCGGCAAACATACGTGCGCCATATAACCACAAACCGATACTTAAATCAGGCTTAACCTGATTAATCAATGCCCTGTTTAAAGCGGGATCGTAAGGTGCATCGAATGTTAAGGCGTTAACATCGAGCGAAATGCTCGAAATCCCTGCCGCAACACCAGCCGACAGGTTAAAATTATTGCTCAGCTGCAAATGATAAGCGTAAGTTACATTGGCATCCAATCTTTTTACCGGCCCCGTTTTATCGAGGACTGCCGTTACACCCATACCATGATGTGAGGGCGACGACATGTAATTCTGCATATAATTGCGGTCCATTGGGTTTCCGGTTTGTTCAGGGAAAGCCGTAAGCGCATTACTCCACAACTGGTTATCGCCCAATGCCCAGTGTGCCGATACAAAAGAAGTTTGGGGTGCATCGGTAATCCCCGACCATTGTTTGCGGTAACCTCCTTTAAAATCGATGTAGTTTTCAATTCCGGATAGTGCCGGGTTTAACAGGTACTGATTAAAAATGTACTGGGTATACTGAGGTTTTTGCTGCGAAAAGGCAGTAAATGAGACAAAAAACGCTAATATGATGATGAGTTTCTTCAATTTTATCTGATTATAGTCAACGGACCGGTTATCGTTTTACGACCGTTTCTTGGGTTGATAATATAGTAATAAACACCGACAGGTAAGGGATTATTCTGATAATTCCCATCAAACGGTACTTTATAGCCATCGCTAAAAAATACCCTGTTGCCATTACGGTTAAAAACTTCTACAGTTGCATTAGGATAAGATTCTAAATATTTAATGATCCAGGTATCGTTTACGTTATCGCCATTAGGCGTAAAGGTATTTGGCGGGGTAAGTGCCTGCAACACTTTAACCAAAACTTTTGAGGTGGTCGAACAACCATCAGGCTGTGTGGTTGCGGTAAGTGTATATTCGGTATCCTGACCTGGTGAGGCAATTGGATTTAGCACGTCTGTTTTATTTAATCCAACTGCAGGCAACCACTGGTATTTTAAATTAGTGCCCTGCGCAGTTGCCGGAAGCTCAATCTGTCCGCCTGCCAAAATATAAATTAATGTACCGGCATCTGCTATTGGCGATGCGTACACCTCAATTTCTTTACTAATGGGAGAAGAACATCCATTTGTAGCTGTAAAAGTATAGGTAATGGTATGACGACCTACGCCTGCAATTTTAGGATTAAAGGTACCATCTGCTTTAATTCCATTGCCTGAATATACACCTGTGCCAGGCATTTCTTCTTCCACTTTTTGTGTGACCTGAGTAATTAAAACCGTACCATCGGCTTCACAAACCGCAGGCATATCGGCAAATTCCAATTGTGGCACGGGTTTAAGCGTAAGGGTTTTATCTATAAATTTAAAACATGTTTCGCCTGTATAAGCCACTAACCGGATGGTGTAAGGGCGATCGGTTGTACCACCAAAACTATCATACTTCAATACAATGTCGCTATCATCCGGATAGGAAATGGTTTTATAAATGCTACTTTCCCTGCCGAAATCTCTATAAATCTCAATTTTGGTAATTTTACTACCCTCAAAAGTTGTCGATCTGTTTTTGATAATCACATCATCACTTACACACACATTATTGGTTACGATATCTAAATCGGCCTCTTTTACAGATCCGTTTACAGTAAAAGTTTTCGAAGTTGACACCTCACATCCGTCCTGATTTTTAACGGTTAGGGTTACAATGTAATCGCCTGTGGCAGCGTAGGTAAAAGCACCGTCAAAACCTGTAGAAGTTGCTAAAGGATTATTATTATCATATTTCCATACTGCAGTTAAACCTGTTGTGGTTCCATCTGCATTTTTGGTGGTATTTTTAAACCGTGCTACACCATCTGCCAAACAAAAATCAGGCATTATAAAATCAGCTATTTGAGGATTAATTACAGTTACACTTTTAGGCTTTGGTACACTCACGCAACCTAAATCGCTCACTGTTGTCAGCGTTATGGTATAATTGCCTGTTGCGGCATATTTATGAACGGGAGGTCTATTATTCGCTACTTTCACTTCCGCTGATCCATCTCCAAAATCCCACCTCCATTCTACAATGCTACCAGGACTTTCGATGGTTGATTTTTCAGTTAATATCACAGGCAAATCCACACATAAACCTTTAACATCAAAATCAGAAACAGGTTGAGGGTTTATTGTGATTTCCTGAAATTCAGAAACCTTTGAGCATTTAGAATCTGTAGTGGCGGTTAAAATAACTTTGTAAACACCTTTACTAATGTAGGTATGAACGGGGTTTTGCTCTGTCGATGTATTTCCATCGCCAAAATCCCATAACCAGGTATTAATTGTACGTGTATCAGAATTAGAAGTACTTATATCTTTAAAAGGTATCGGCGAGTTAGCACAATTAATTTTTTCTACTTTAAAATCGGCAGTTGGCTCCTTATCAACCGTAAAATCGGCAACAAGTTCTTCCGTGCTGCCACAATCATCGGCTGCAGGTTTAGTAGCGGTTACCTTAAACTGATAATCGCCGGGAACATTATATTTAATTTCGTTCGGGTAAAAATAGGTGTAGTAAGTCACCCCATTATCCGTAAAATTAGAAACAGCAACTGGTGCAATCTGGCTTATCAGTCCATCCCCATTTTGCACATCCCAATCCAAACGTACAGGTTGGTAAGGCAAATTAATTTTGAGTTTGATAACTTCGCCCAAACAACCACTCGTAACATTTTTTCCTGTCGCTTCGTTTTGAGGCTGAAAAGTAAAATTTTGAATATTTGCCCCTGCCAGGTATGCATAGGACTCTACATAACCGTAACCATAAGCTATAGCCGAAAATCCTCCAGCGGCTGTTAGCCGATGCTGATCTTTTGAATCAAAGGTTACATCTATAATTGCGTAACTGTATTCGTTATCAATATTTACAAAACCTGAAACGGGATTACCATCTAACCTAAGTGACGGGATATCGACAGTTTTAATAATTACATTAATAAAGAATTTAGCAATATTAGTGGGTACACCTCGCAATTTAGAATATACAGTAATATTACTTAATGTTTGTTCTACTGGGTTTAACACCGTTATTTCAGGATCACCTTCATAAGGGTCATTTCCACTCTGGTTTACCTGTGGCCGGTTATTTAAATTACAAGTTTGCGAAGTTTGATACTGTGCTACCGAAATGGGCTTAGAACCCGAAATTACATTGGCTGAGGTAGAGAAAAATGTTACTACTGCGCCTTTATTGTATGGATTACTAAGTGTTGTACCATTGGCATTGGAAGTACTGCCATTAACCGTTAAAACAGTATTATCTTCTGATACAATTACCCTGATTACATCGGTATTACCATGAATGGTATTGTAAAAAGGTGCAGTTACAAAATTTCTCCCCCAGGCTGTGACCGGAAACAATTGTTGATAAAGGTTATCTCCTCCACTTGCGTTACGACTACTCCCTTGCTCACAAAAAGAAGCCCAGGTATTACCAGAGAATACAGCTATTGATTTACACCCCTTGGTTGATTTGATGTGACTTCCGGATAAATCATCTCTAGCTTGAAACTGGTAAATCTGTCCCTTATTGAGCTTTATTGTAAAAGTTTCATTTGCATTATGTTTTGAGTTTCCAGTCTTAGGGGTAATTTCTATATCAGTATCATCTTCGGTAGCCAATATGGTAAACTGTGCATAATAGCCATTGGTATTGGTACTTTGATAACTGTAAGTATAATATTCTTTGCCGAGTGTATTTGTGGGTAATACCAACGTACCTCCTGTACGGGCATTGAAAGAAATTACGCTATATAGAGATATTGGCGATGTTGTAACTACATGTATTCCTTTATCACTTTCGATAACATCACTTCCGTCAATATAAACAGGACGACTATTTGGATCAATAATTACCGGGAGACAAGTATTTGCGGCAATACTGCCACTTGCCACAATCGCACTTCCTATGTAAACCGTATAAGTTGTTGCTTTATCGGCAGATAAAAACAATGTTAGTTTGGAAGAAGTTCCATTGGCATGCCCGCTATACGTCACCCAAAAATCTTTCCCTTTGTTTGATGTATTCTGCGAAAAAACAGCACCTGCCTTAAAGAGCAAAAGAAAAAACACAACCAATAACCAATGCCTGCTCATTACCTATCAGCTTTATTGAAAAACGTTATACATGTTTGTTTGATTAGATATGCAATATACTATTAATCAAAGTACATGAAAAAAAATTAACATTTTTTTTAGCAAGAAATTACCATTTCGTGTAATAAACTCCAGGGGTTATGTAAAATTTTTGCACAAATAAAATGTGGTTTTTATAAAATTAAACGTAATAATGAAGCACAAGTAAGCTAATATAAAGAAAGATTTCACCTCAAATCAATTACACAATTAATATTCAGCTGTTGTTTTCGTCAGATTGGTTACCACTGCCATACTTAGCCGAAAAATCTTTGGCCTTTTCATCAGCAATAGTATCGTTATGGTCTTCGGGTTCCAGGTTTTCATCTAAACGATCGTTCCAATCATTTATTCCTTTAGCGGGATGTTTGATATGTTCTTCTGTAAAATCAGCCTTTGATTTTGCGAGATCTTGTTTTTGATTTTCCATCTTGATATTTATTTTAAATAAAACAATAAAGTATATGGAAAGTTTCGGCTAAGCACGTAGATATTGCCTTACCTGATATTTATGATAAGCGCCCCGTTTCACTAGAAAAGATGTTATTTCTGAGCAGGCGGCTCATCTTTTGCATCTTTAAATTCTTTAACACTCTTCCCTACCCCTCTCATTAATTCGGGCAGTTTTTTACCGCCTAAAATAAGCAGGATAACCACTCCGATTAAAATAATTTCGATTGCAGACATAATTTTCTTTTTTACAAGATACGTTAATTATCCCGAAATAGTTTTTCGATTTATTTAATACAAAAAGAGTAAATTGATCATTAGGAGTTAAGTATATTAAGCAACAATTCACAATGAATACCTGAATAACACTCGCTAAAAGCTATTTAACCCTTAAGCTCTTTCTAAACATTTATTAATGGGCGTTGTTTACAGAAAATTGATTATTGCATATTAATTATTTAATTCTCTACACCAACTGTGCATTCAAAGTCCTTGCTTTTATCTTAGGAATAGCTCCGTAGCGCATAAATTCGGAAAAGCCACGTAATTGTTTTATCGCTTTTATAGCTTCGTAGCCTTCATAATTTGTCCGGATTTTATTAAGTAACATGGTATCTGTTTTAAAGAGATCACTTTCGGTTAAAAGCCCTTTATTTAAAAAACGTTTAATCAGTTCGGCCATTTTGCCATTGGCATATAAATGAATCGGGAGCTTAAACATTTCATTATTCAGTTTCTCAAAAGCTTCATTAATCCAGGTAACTTCACGCTCATCATTTACAGCAATTTTACCTTCGTTCAAAACAACTGATTTTAAAAATTCGCGGGCACGCTGGCGCGAAATTACCCCTCCATGCACACCATCCCGTAAGGTATAATCCAGCCGATCTGCACAAAGTGCTGGCAATGGTTGTTCTAAAATATCAAACGTACCGTGCAGAATATCGCTAATGTTATAACCATATTTGAGCAGAACATCTGGCACCTCTGATTTGCATAACATTTCGGCAAAAATCTTTTCATGGTAATCTTCATCAGTATTATCGAAAACATAATCGCCAACATGCGAAAAAGCGGTGTGCGAAACATCGTGCAACAAGCCTGCAATCTGCTCCAGCTC